>CAZVHO010000056.1:17160-32923 GCA_964627515.1 uncultured Thermodesulfobacteriota bacterium
TTTCCAGACCTCAATCACTATATCAGGGCACATTTCCGCACAAAGGGCACATCCGGTACAAGACGCTTCCTCGGTAATACAGGCCACGGTAAAGCCCTGATTATTAATTTTATCGCTGATGACAATACTTTTTTTCGGGCAGGCCAGGACACAAAGTCCACAGCCCTTACACCGTTCTTCTTCAAAAGCTACCTTTGGCATATCAAGTTCCTATTTTTATCTTGTTTTATTTTTTGCAGAGAGCGGTCGGCTAAGAACAGCCGCCTGTCAACCTTTTTCCGCGGCCATGAAGGCATCCAGGGATTTCAGGTCTTCCACATTATAAGACCGGTACTCATAATCCCTGGGCAGACATTTTCGAACCAACCCGAGGAGGACCTTCTTGGGACCTACTTCCACAAAGCGGGATACCCCGTGGGCCATCAGATTCCCGACCAATTCCACCCAACGGACCGATTGGCCGATCTGACTCCCCATGATTTCTTTTATCCTAATCGGATCCCTTTCCGCTTTTCCGGTCACATTAAGAAAAATGGGGCTTCGAGGGGGATTAAATTCCACCGGAGCCAGGATCTCCTTGAAGGCCTCCATGGCCTCCTGCATCAAAGGGCTGTGCCAGGCCCCGCTGACCGCCAGGGGAATTGCTTTGCCGCCGCTCCGGGTCGCTTGTCGGGAGGCTTTTTCAACCAATTCCCTGGTCCCGGAGATAACGGTTTGATCCGGCGTATTATAATTGGCCGCCCCGATGGCCCCTTCCCCGGCCAATTCGGAAAGGATTGCCCCTAATTTTTCAGGGGCCAAACCCATAATGGCCGCCATGGCCCCGGGTTTTTTTTGAGCCGCCTGGTCCATCAAAGCCCCTCGAGCCTTCACCAGCCTGAAGGTATCCTCCAGACCGATCACGCCGGCGGCATAAAGGGCCGAATATTCACCAAGACTATGACCGGCCGTAACCGCCGGAATCACCCCCTGCTCCTCCAAACAGCTTAATACCGTTAGATTGACCGCAGTGATGGTCGGCTGCAAGTTGGCGGTCAACGTCAAACGTTCCATGGGACCGTTAAAACAAAGTTCTTTCAAGGGCAGCCCGGTGATCTCTTCGGCTATTTCAAAAATTTTACGGGCCTTTGGATATTGATCGTATATTTCTTTCCCCATTCCGACATATTGGGAACCTTGTCCTGGAAATAAAAAGGCCTTGAGGCTCATAGTGGCGCTCCGTATCTGAAAATTTTGCTTATATATAAGGCGAAAATCATTACAATTCAAGAAAAAACCGTCAGGGATGATTGACTTTTTTAAAACTTTGGTCTATGTTTCGAGTAAAAAGGGAGAAACTTCGATTAAAAACCAGGATTAACAGGAGTCATCAAGGGGAAAACCATGCCAGCTCCGGTCAAAAAAGAACGCTTATATTCTCAGCGTGAGATTCAAAAAAGGGTTAAAGAATTGGCCCGAACCATTTCTGAAGATTACCGGAAAGAGGATCTTATCCTGATTGGCGTCTTGAAAGGGGCCTTTGTGTTCCTGTCCGATCTGGCCAGAAATCTTTCCATTCCTGTAAAATTGGATTTTGTCCGATTGGCCAGTTACGGCAGTCAAAGTCAAAGCCAGGGGGAAATCCGGCTCACTAAATCGATTGAAATCCCCATTAAAGGCAAACACGTCCTGGTAGTCGAAGACATCGTAGACAGCGGATTGACCTTGAAATTCTTATTGGAATTTTTGAAAAAAGAAAACCCTCAATCGGTCCGTATTTGTGCCTTAATCGACAAAAGCGAACGACGGGAAGTCGCAGTCCCTGTCGATTATATAGGATTTTCAATCCCCAAAGGCTTTATCGTGGGCTACGGGCTGGATTTTGACGAACAATATCGTCACCTCCCCGGGCTCTATCACTTGCATTTTTAATAATCGGCATTTTTAACATTGTAAGGAGGCCCCTTGATCATCCATTGTGAACAGTGTACCACCACCTATCACTTAGATGAGAAACTTCTCGAACCCTTTGGCTCCAAGGTTCGATGCACCCGTTGCGGCCATATTTTCTGGGCTGAACCCCTCTCTTTTTCGGATACCCAACCTTTTTCGAATATCCAGCCTTTTTCGGAATCGATTTCGAAACCCGAACCGGCACTGATCCTGGATGAAGAGGAGGAAGCGGCCCTTCAAATACGGCCTCCCCGAAAAGCCCTTCGGGTTTTGGGTATCATTGTATTACTCGCCCTGCTGGCCTTGGCCGCCCGTTTTTTATATGTCCAGTACCTCCACCCTAACTGGGATTTCAAAGATGTCTTTTCGAACGTCTTTTTCCTCCCCGTTGACCCGGAGGGAAACCAAAAAATAAGTCTGATCAATATAAAGAAATATTTTAAAGAAAATCCGAAAATAGGCCGATTTTTTATTATCGAAGGCGAGATCAAAAACGGCTATCCGGACCCTCGTCGGAGGATCAAGATCCGGGGCTCTTTAAGGACGGCGGAAAACCGGGTGGCCGTCAGTCGTGAAATTTATTCCGGATGGACCTTTAGCGCTGAGGAATTGGATGGTCTTTCCTTAGAAGAAATAAACAAACTCATTTTGACCCAGACGGAAAGGTTTTCTCCCAATCTGCAGATCCTTCCCGGGAAAACCCTCCCTTTCATGATCCTTTTTCCGCCATTGCCTCCAGGTTCAACCCAGGTCTCCATTGAGGTGGTAACCTCTCAAAAGGCCCAGTCACCCTCAACTCCTTAAGTCTGTCAGGGGTTAAATGGGATTTACACGCCGCTTTATTCTCGATATTTTCATCTTTTTTTTAATTCTCACCGGGGGCTGCATCGGATACACCGTCATCGAAGGATGGGAAGGCCTGGATGCCCTCTATATGACGGTTATTACTCTGACAACCGTCGGTTTTCAGGAAATCCATCCGTTAAGTCGGGCAGGCAGAATATTTACCATGTTCCTGATCATTTCCGGGGTGGGTTTCTTTTTTTATTTTTTGGGCAATATAACCGGGATGGTCGTCAAAGGGACCTTGAAAGATGTATTCGGGAGGAGAAAGTTGGAAAAGGAGATCAGCCATATTCAGGGGCATTATATGGTCTGCGGTTTCGGCCGCATCGGCCGGACCGTAACCCAACTCCTAAAGGAAAAACCGATGGAGGTGGTGGTAATCGAAAAGGACCCCCAGTACATTCCGCTTTTTCAGGAGAAAAAAATTTTATATGTCTTAGGGGAAGCCACCCTGGAAGAAAATCTGCTCAAGGCCGGAATCAATAGGGCAAAAGGACTGGTGGCAGCGGCCTCTTCGGATGCCGACAATGTCTATATCACCCTGACGGCCCGCGGTTTAAACCCCGATTTATTTATCCTGGCCCGGGCTGCCGAAGAATCTTCGATTCTCAAATTGACCCGGGCCGGGGCCGATAAGGTCATCTCACCTTATGATATCGGGGCCCGTAGAATGGCCAACACGATCCTGCGTCCCACGGTTATTGACTTTATTGAACTGGCGGTACACAATCGTAATCTGGATTTACAGATGGAAGAATTGATCGTTGGAAAAAATTCTGAAATCAAAGAGGCCACCCTGATGGAATCGGCCATCCGTAAAGACTATGACCTGATCGTGGTGGCCATCAAGAAAAAATCCGGTGAAATGATCTTTAATCCTTCTTCCCAAGCCAAAATCCAGGAGGGAGACACCCTGGTGGCCCTGGGAGACCGGAACAATCTGAACCGGTTGGAAAAGAAATTAGGGCTTCGGGGATAAGAACCATCAGGCATTCCCATAGCTGTGTAATCCCGATAAAATAAAATTGACCCCGAAATAGGTGAAGAGAACACAGGCAAATCCGATGATGGAAAGCCAGGCCACCCGGGTCCCGTGCCAACCTTTCATCATCCGGGCATGCAGCAGGGCGGCATAGAGCAGCCAGGTGATCAAGGACCAGGTTTCCTTGGGGTCCCAACTCCAATAGGTTCCCCAGGCCGAATGGGCCCAAACCGCACCCGTTGCAATGCCTACCGTCAGTAACAGGAAGCCGATAATAATAGTCTGGTAAATCAGTTCATCCAGGACCGCTATTTCAGGGAAATAGGCCAAAAGCAACCGGTTATCCATTTTCTTTCCTGCTGTAGGTTTCTTGATCAGATACATGATGCTTAAACTGCAGGAGACGGCAAAGGCCGCGTATCCCAAAAAACAGGTAATGACATGGGCGATCAGCCAGTTACTCTGTAACGCCGGCAACAGGGGCTGGATCTGGGCACTTATGTTGGGAGAAAATGAGGCATAGGCCATGGAAAGAAAGGCAAAAGGGGTTGCAAAGACCCCGATGGTTCTGGATTTTGTTTTCCATTCGATCCAGATGTAAATCAGGGCGATGGTCCAGGCGAAAAAGATCAAAGACTCATAAAGATTGGATAAAGGGGCATGACCGATCCCCATTTGATAGGATTCGATCCAGCGCAGGATAATGGCCCCGGTTTGGATCAAAAAAACAGCCCGGAGGACCCAGGTGGCTACTTGGCCGATCCCGGCTTTTTTCAGCACCAGGGAAATCAAATAAAAAAGGGCTGAAAAAAAATAGCCAAAGGTTACCAGACTAAGCAAAAAAGAACTGTTCATCTCAACCACTCCGCACCTTTCCGGTTAATTGTTCCATCCTATGGATAAAGGCACCACGGTTCTTATTAGCCGTTCCGCCTATCATGATTTCTGTTCTGGATCGCCCTTTGGGATCCTTTTTTTCCTGGATCCAGATCCAAACCTGTTGATGGGAAAAATAGAAAGCAACGATAAAGCCGATGAGCATCAAAGAGGAACCGATCCAGATAAACCAGACTCCCGGATCTTGATTGACCTGAAAACCGGATACATATTGGGTTTTAAGTTCCTTAATCTTTAAATGGAACTCACCCAGTCGGTTGCCGTGAAAAGTAGGGTGATTGGCCAGGATCCAGCCATGCTCTATTTCTTCCTCACCCTTCGACAGGATGACCCCCAAGGCCGGCCCAAAATTGGAAAGGTCATTTGCATAGCGGACCGCCGTCAGAGAAAATGGGGTGTCGGGCACCGGGGTCTTTTGATCCATCTTGATCCACAACTCCGATTCCCCATCCCCTTTTTTTAAAGACAGCTTTATGGTTGAGGGGAACTGATCCCAGGAGGATTGATAAAAAGTGATGTCTTTATAAGAAAACGGGTCGTTAACCCGAACTACGGCTTTATCCCTTTCCTGCCCTTTCTCCCAGAAACTCAGGTCCGAGCGGTATTCTTTAGGCATCCCGTTAGGATAAAAGGCCATGGTGAATTTATCCAGCTTAACTGAAAAATCCAGTTTTTTCAGGGACCGCGGGCCTTTGATCAAAATCCGGTCCTGGCTTTCTCCCTCTTTGAGTTCTAAAAATCCTTTAAAGCCATAAAGGGACCCGATGATGGCCCCTAAAAAGATAATTAAAATACTAAGATGGACCAAATAAACCCCATAGCGGCTGAATCGACCCTTTTCCAAATAAAAGGCCGTTCCCTGGGATGGGGAAAGAGGGGCCGGATTTCCGAAACGCTTACCGAGTGAAGACCGGATCCAGCTTTGAGAATCAAAAGGATGTTCCTTAAAAGTAAATTTTTTTTTGAAAGGCAGGGACTCAAACAGGTGATCGGAAACTGCCCGGGGAGGGGCCTTGGTTACTTTCCAGGTCGTGGAAAAACGTTTTATGGAACAAATGATCAGGTTGAGGGTCAGCAAAAGTAAAAGCCATTGGAACCACCAGGAATGGTACATATCATTGAGCTGAAAAAATTGTATCAGCCTGGCGGACGAGGGACTATAGCCCTGTTTCATAAATTCCATGGGATCGCCCTGAGGCAGAACGGTCCCCAGAATAGAGGTGACGGCCAAGGTGAATAAAAGGACCAGGGCCAGTTTTACGGAGGCGAAAAATTCGAATATTGCCGACAAGATTCCTTTGGATGGTTTTTCCGGGGACATTCTTTCAGTTCCAATCAACCCATTCTGATTTTGAAGTCAAAGATAATACCTTGATTAAAAAAGTCAACAACTATCATAAATTGCCAGAAACAGATATCAATAATTATTAAATAGGGGGCAATTTTTATTCTTAGGATTGACGTCCCGGATGACTTATGGTATTTATAACTAAAAGGAATCAGACCATGTTGGATTTAAAATTGATTCGAGAACGATTGGCTTGGGTCCAGGACAGGCTGTCCCTGCGGGGTCAGGATCTGCCCTGGGGAACCTTTGAAACCCTGGATAAGGAGCGACGGGAGATCCTTCAGGAAGCTGAAGCCCTCAAGCATCAACGGAATGTGGTTTCCGACCGGATCGGCCGCCTGAAACAGGAAAAGCAGGAGGCCCGGGAAGCCATTGAGGAGATGCGCCAGGTTTCAAAAAGGATCAAGGAATTGGATGATGCTTTAAGCGGGATTGAAGAAAAATTTTCAGCCATCTTGTTCACCCTGCCTAATATCCCTCATGAGTCGGTCCCGGTCGGCTATAGCAGTGATGAGAACCCGGTTGTCCGGACCTGGGGGAACAAACCGGATTTTTCTTTTTTCCCCCGCCCTCACTGGGAGATTGGGGAAGAATTAGGCATCCTCGATTTTGAAAGGGCCACCCGGATGACCGGGGCCCGCTTTGTGGTCTATAAAGGGCTGGGGGCCCGCCTGGAAAGGGCCTTGATCAATTTTATGCTGGACCTCCATACCCGTGTCCACAACTACACCGAAATCCTGCCCCCTTTTATTGTCAACAGTCAAAGCCTGACCGGGACCGGCCAATTGCCAAAATTCAGGGATGAATTGTTTAAATTGGAAGGATGGGATTATTATCTGATTCCGACCGCCGAGGTACCGGTAACCAACCTCTTTCAACAGGAAACCCTGCCGGCCCAGGAACTGCCTAAATCCTTTGTTGCCTATACCCCCTGTTTTCGCTCCGAAGCCGGCTCCTATGGAAAGGATACCCGGGGTCTCATCCGCCAGCATCAATTCAATAAAGTGGAGCTGGTGAAATTCTCCCTACCTGAAGATTCCTATACCGAATTGGAAGGTTTGCTCCAAAACGCCGAGGAGGTCCTGAAACAACTGAACCTGCCCTACCAGGTGGTCAGTCTTTGCACCGGCGATCTCGGATTCTCCTCCGCCAAGACTTATGATATTGAGGTCTGGCTCCCCGGGCAAAATCTTTACCGGGAGATTTCTTCCTGCAGCAATTTTGAGGATTTTCAGGCCCGAAGGGCCAACATCCGTTTCCGCCGGGAAGGAAAGTCCAAGACCGAGTTGGTCCACACCTTAAACGGCTCCGGGTTGGCCGTGGGAAGAACCCTGGTGGCCGTTCTGGAAAACTACCAGCAGGCCGACGGCAGCATCTTGATCCCGCCGGCCCTGCAACCCTATATGAACGGGATCAGCCGGATAACCAAAGCATAGTTAAAGGGCTATTCCTCAAAAAAGGTGGCGCAGGAAGTATCCGATTCCCAGACCGAGACCCGGCTCACCCGGGCCCGTTCATCGTTCAAGCGGTTACTGAGTTGTTGAAAAAGATAGCGGGCAATATGTTCCGAAGAAGGGTTTTCTTCCTGAAAAGGAGGGAGTTCATTTAAATAATGGTGGTCCAGATCATTTAATAATTCGTTCGTGGCCCCTTTTATTTCTCCAAAATCCCTGACCAGACCGGCGGAATCCAGATTATCCGCCTTGACAAAGACTTCTACCTTCCAGTTATGGCCGTGGAGTTGTTCGCATTTTCCCTGAAAATTTCTTAATCGATGGGCCGCGGCAAACTGGGTAATGATTTTTAATTCGAACATTTCTTAATTCCCTTTTTATTTCCTCAATCTGAAGTCTTTAACATTTTAAGACGATTCTGGTATTTCTGGATTAATGCTTTTAAGTCCACCTGCAAGCCGGCCAGATCCTGGTGTTTTTTCCCTACGATACGCTCTAATTCGCCCAGTCCGTATTGGACCACCTCGATCTCTTTTTTCAAGAGTTCGGCTTGGACCCGTTGATTGATCTGTTTGATGAGTTCCTGATCCATGGTCGGTTGCAACCCCCTTTTTAATGAAACTTGCCAAACACGAAATTCGGATGAGAATTAACTATGTAAGATTCTATTTGCAAAGTCAAGGGTTGACAGAACTAAAAAGGCATGTTATTTTTCGTCATTATGAAAACCATTACGCTTAAGAAAAATTCAAAAAATGTCTATGCCAACTTAGGGTTGTCTTTGCTGGGGGTTCTCCTGGTCCTTCTTTCCTTCGTTTGTCCCTCCTCCTGGGCTGAAGAGACAAAACGCCTGGCCATTCTCCCGCTAAGTATCCATGCCTCCGAGCGGATGGATTACTTGCGGGAAGGGATAGAGGATATGCTGTCCTCTCGCTTAACCTTGGAAGAAAAAGTCCTGGTCCTGAATCGTTCCCAAGTCCAGAAAGGCCTGGAAAAAATTTCAGGGCCCATCGACGAAACCCTGGCCCTTCAAACAGGGAAAAAATTAGGAGCCCAGGCGGTTCTTTGGGGAAGCATCAATATCATCGGTACCAATATCAGCCTGGATTTGAGCGTATTGGATATTGCTCAAAATCAGCCTGTAAAAAAATTCTTCGGCCAGGCCAAGGGAATGGATGAAGTCATCCTTCGGGTCAACGAGATATCCGACCAGATCAATGAAAAGGTCTTTGGACGGCCCAGGCCGGCCGGTGCTTCTCCTGCTCCGGTGGATATTCCCCAACCCAAAGGTCCGGAACCTCCTCAGGCAACGACCGCCCCTGGAAAAACCCCGCTTTCGCTCAAGGGATTTATTATTAATCCCCTGTCTCCCCAGATCATCATGAATGCCGGTGGTTTTGGGTTGACCGGTGTCTGGAGAAGCGCGGTTCTGCCTTTTGCCCTGGTTGATTTGGCCTTTGGGGATTTAGAAGGCGATGGCAAGATCGAAACGGTCTTGATCAGTAAAAACAGTATTTATATCTGCCGTTTCATCCAGGACCAGTTTCAGATTATCAAGGAAATTCCAGGTGATCGCTGGGATAACTATATCGCTGTGGATGTCGGCGATATCCATCAAACCGGCCGTCCCCAAATTTTTGTCACCAATTATCGAAGTGACGGCTTAAAGTCAAAAACCCTTTCCTGGGACCGGGATGAATACAGGACGATCGCCCAGAATATCCCCTATCACCTTAGAATTCATCGCTTGCCGGGGAGGGGAATCGTTCTCTTAGGTCAGCAAAAGATGATCGACAATGCCTTCGGCTCGGGGATATCTATTTTGTCCTGGAAAGATGGGCAGTATATTCCGGTGGAAAAGCTGAAACTCCCTGACGAATTTACGGTATTCAACTTTACCTTTTTAGATTCAAAAAAGAGTTCTCCGGAGTATCTTTATTTAAGTTCTAATAACCGACTCCTGGTCCTGAATGATAAAGGCAAGGAGGAATATTCCAGCGGTGATTCTTTCGGGGGTTCGTTAAATTTAGTCATCGGAAAGGAAGTAGATACCTACTCCGGAACGATTATGGACGATGTCAAAAGTAGAACCTATATTCCGGCCCGCTTACTGGTGACTTCGGTTTTCAGTCCGGGGACCAAGGAAATCATCATTAATAAGAACAAGGGTTCTTATGCCAATATCCTTTCCCGGTATCGTTCTTATTCCAGTGGTGAAATATTATCTCTTTCCTGGGACGGTGCCTCACTGAAAGAAAACTGGCGGACCCAAACCATATCCGACTATATAGCCAATTACGGCGTGGCTGATTTTAAAAATAACGGTCAGCAGCAATTGGTCGTGGGGGTGGTCCAATCCTCCGGGCTTCCCTTGATCTCCAACGCCCGAAGTGTCTTATATTGTTATGATCTGGGAGTAGTCAAACCAGGCCAAAAATAAGTTCTATGTGGCGGTGTAGCTCAGATGGTCAGAGCATGCGGCTCATATCCGCAGTGTCCGGGGTTCAATTCCCTGCACCGCCACCAATAAATAATCCAACACAGTCCCAAGAAGTACAAAAACCCGCTTAAATAGCGGGTTTTTTGTTGCCTAATCGCTTTATAGTGTCCAATAAAACCCATTGAAATCCGGAGGTATTGGGGGTATAAATATGGAATTTATCTTCTGGTCACTCCCAATGGCGGTAAGTACTGACGTCTTAAGTATCGTTATAAAAACAAGGAAAAACTTCTCGCCCTTGGCACCTATCCTGAAATCAGCCTGGCCGAGGCCAGACAGCGCAGGGATGAAGCCCGAAGGCAAGTTGCCCATAGGATCGACCCCGGGGCCGTCCGAAAGGAACAAAGGATAGGCCGCCGGGCCGAAAACGAAGGAGCCCTGCCCTGCCTCCCCGGAAAATTTCAGGGAAAGTCTGAGGGGGAGTATGGGGAACCGCACCAAGTCTGATTCAAAACCCACCGCGAAAAAGCCCGTTAAAAGGAAGCCTGCCAATGCTGTTAAATTCGATACGGAAAAAAAGCTCAGGCCAAGGCCAAACCCCGTAAGATTACAAACCTATCACAGGGCTCTCCCCCAAAACCTGCCCGGAGAAGTCTTTTGATGATGCCTTAAAGAAATTGAACCGATGGTTTGATAATTGGAAGGACTATCGCATAAGTAAATTATCGACTAAGCGTAATATCCTTTATGACTTAAAGGCTTACCCACCGGTTGGTGGGTGGCATACCGATGGCCTTCCGGAGGTTGGACTGAAGGGTATCGTCTGAAAGTAAATAGCCTCGTAATTCCTAACTCCCTTTTAATTTGACTTTAACTGTTTGTTATGGTTAACATTAAATAATTTTCATTTCTTGGCTTTAATGTTTCCGGCAACCCTTAACCGAAAGGCTGGTCCATGAAGCAGTCCCGCTAAACCCCATTTTTAAAAACAGAGATGGGGTTTTTTTTGGAATGAAGAATAATGAAGTAAAAAATTGGGGTTATGTCAAAATTGTTCAAATATGGGAGAGAAAAATACGTTGTTTTTGACCCACCGTTCTCTCCTCTTAAGAACCACATCTAAAGAAAAACAAAAATGACTAATCTTGAAGACCTCCAACCAAATGCTTCTGTCCGTGGTATTCTTCCGGATCGTTTGGTAACCGTTGTAACTGTCCAATGGTTTGGTTCCGAAGCGTTGGAACTGACCTATAAGGATCCATCCGGCCGTGTGGCCAACGTACTTCTTTATCGGCACGATGAACCTAATCTGGAAATAGTGGAACTGGGGCGTCCCTGGAGTTTTGACGGAGACGGGCACCTTTTCCGGCTTGTTTCGGAGGCACATCGAATTCGCCTGGCGTATCTCTTCGATCCGGTTCTGGCTGTCCATACCTCTCTGATCGACCCCTTACCACACCAGATAACGGGTGTGTACGAGGCAATGCTTCCTCGCCAACCGCTGCGATTTCTGCTGGCAGACGACCCCGGAGCAGGGAAAACCATCATGGCCGGTCTGCTCATTAAGGAGTTGATTGTTCGTGGTGATTTACACCGATGTCTGATCGTTTGCCCAGGAAGTCTGGCCGAACAGTGGCAAGATGAACTTTACCGCCGCTTCCAACTTCCTTTTGAGATCCTGACCAATGACAAACTCGAATCGGCCCGTACCGGAAACTGGTTCCTGGAAAACAATCTAATTATTGCTCGTCTTGATAAGCTTTCCCGTAATGAGGATGTTCAGCAAAAACTGAAAGTCCCGGAATGCCGCTGGGACCTGGTGGTCTGCGATGAAGCCCATAAGCTTTCGGCAACCTTTTTCGGCGGTGAGATTAAATATACCAAACGCTACAAGCTCGGCCAGTTACTTGGTACATTGACCCGACACTTCTTGTTGATGACCGCCACCCCACACAACGGGAAAGAGGAGGATTTCCAGCTCTTCCTTGCCTTGCTCGATGGGGATCGTTTTGAAGGACGTTTCCGGGACGGTGTTCACCAGGTGGAAGTTTCAGACCTAATGCGCCGAATGGTCAAAGAAAATCTTCTGAAATTCGACGGTACTCCCTTATTCCCCGAAAGAATTGCCTATACGGTTCCTTACAAGCTCTCCGATGCCGAGGCCCAGCTTTATAAAGAGGTAACTGAATATGTCCGCGAGGAGTTCAATCGGGCCGAGGCACTTGTAAATGACAAACGAGCGGGAACAGTGGGGTTTGCTCTGACCATTCTGCAGCGTCGATTGGCTTCCTCTCCAGAGGCAATCTATCAGTCCCTGCGCCGTCGGCGGGAACGATTAGAGAAACGACTAAGGGAACTGGAACTGTTACGACGGGGGGGTAACGCACAGATCTTGCCTGCTATGGCACCCGTTCTCGATGCTGAAGACCTCGAAGATCTTGATGAAGCCCCGGACAACGAAGTTGAAGCCGCAGAGGATCAGGTACTGGATCAGGCCACGGCGGCCAGGACCATTGAAGAATTGAAGGCTGAAATTGCCATCCTCTCCCGGTTGGAAAATATGGCCTTAACCTTGCGTATGAGCGGGGAAGACCGAAAATGGCAGGAGCTTGCTGGTCTATTAAATGAAATATTTGCAACCTCAACCTTATCAAAAGTGTCTGAGGCTCAGGCTCCATACGGCAGCGGCCCTATTCCTCCTCCCAAATCTTCGCCCGGCCAGAAACTCGTAATCTTCACCGAACACCGGGATACATTAAGTTATCTTGAAAACAGGGTCGGCACTCTGCTCGGGCGTCAGGAGGCCGTGGTTATAATTCATGGGAGCATAGGCCGGGAGGAACGGTTAAAAATTCAGGAATCCTTTAAACATGACCCGGAGGTTCAGGTCCTGATCGCTACCGACGCCGCAGGGGAAGGTATCAACCTACAGCGTGCCCATCTGATGGTGAACTATGATCTACCCTGGAACCCAAATCGTATTGAACAACGGTTTGGTCGCATCCATCGGATCGGGCAAACCGAAGTTTGTCACCTTTGGAACCTCGTTGCCGAGGAGACGCGGGAGGGCGATGTCTATCGAACATTGCTCGACAAACTCGAACAAGCCCGCCAGGCACTTGGCGGACAGGTCTTTGATGTACTTGGTAAACTGCAGTTCGAAGGTCGACCGTTACGCGATTTGTTGATTGAAGCCATCCGCTACGGGGACCTTCCAGAAGTTCGGGCTCGTCTAACTCAGGCAATTAATAACGCCGTCGATCAGGAACAACTGCGTGACCTCCTTGAAGAACAGGCATTGGTCCGTGATACAATGGATGCCGGCCGGGTCGCCCAAGTAAGGGAAGAGATGGAACGCGCTGAGGCCCGGCGGCTTCAACCTCATTATATTGAGTCGTTTTTCCTGGAAGGATTTAAACATCTTGGTGGGACTACCCGACAGCGTGAACCCCGCCGCTATGAAATCTCACATGTTCCAGCACCAATACGCAACAGGGATCGCCTAATCGGCCTTGGGGAGCCGGTTTTACCTCGGTATGAGCGTATTGCTTTCGAAAAAAATCTGATTGCTCCCCAGGGCCAGCCGCTGGCTGCCTTCATCTGTCCAGGACATCCCCTCCTGGACGCTATCCTTGATTTGACATTAGAGCGGAATCGAGATCTTTTGCGCCGGGGAACCATATTGGTGGATGAGAGAGACCCGGGTACCAATCCCCGTATCCTTTTCTATTTGGAACACAGCATCCAAGACGCCAGCGTTACCAAAAGCGGAGACCGGCGAACCATATCCAAACAGATGCTTTATGTTGAATTAGATGCCAAAGGAAATACCCGTCATCTGCATTATGCCCCTTACCTCGACTACCGTCCTCTACAACCCGGCGAGTTGGACATTGACGCCCTCTTATCCCGTCCGGAATGCTCATGGATCACCCGCAGTCAGGAACAGCAAGCCATGTCGTACGCGATTGCTAATGTGGTCCCAGAACATCTCCAGGAGGTCCGAGCCCGACGATTAGGCTGGATTGAAAAAACCCGGGCTGCGGTCAAGGACCGATTAACGAAGGAAATAGGCTATTGGGATCATCGAGCTGAAGAACTGAAAATCCAAGAGCAAGCCGGTAGGATAAACGCCAGACTGAACTCCCAGGAGGCCCGACGTCGAGCTGACGATTTGCAGGCCAGGCTTCAACGGCGGATAGCAGAACTCAATTTAGAAAGCCAGATATCGGCTTTACCGCCGGTGGTCCTCGGAGGAATGGTTGTGGTACCGCAGGGCTTGTTAATGGCGATGAAGGGGCGGACAACAGTTCAGACAGCTCCAGCCGACACGCAGGCCAGTGCAACCCGGGCACGCTCCATCATCATGGAGATCGAACGTGGGCTCGGATTTGAACCGATTGACCGTGAGTTCGAGAAACTTGGGTATGACATCGAAAGTAAGGTGCCGGGCATCGGCAAGCTGCGTTTCATAGAGGTGAAAGGGCGTATTTCCGGCGCAGCCACCCTGACGATAACCAAGAATGAAATTCTCTATTCCCTTAATAAACCAGAAGATTTTATCCTGGCCATCGTGGAGTTTCTTCCTGATGGTTCTCACCAAGTCCATTACCTCCGCCGTCCCTTTCAACGCGAACCGGATTTTGGGGTGACGAGTGTCAATTATAATTTTCCGGAATTGCTTAAAGGCGCAGGAAATCCTTCCTGAAGGCAAAACAACTTTTTCAAAAAAACAAGATAAATTATGGTAGTATCATAATGATTTTCCATTCGATCGTCTATCGGAGGAATTGAATGAATGAGCAAAAATGCCCTGTCTGCGGGGCCGGTTTTCTTAAAAAGAAAGTCATAGAGGAAAATTTTGAATACAAAGGGAAAACCCTGTCGGTCCCGGATTATATCGTTTATGCCTGCGATGAATGCGGGGAAGCAATTGTTGATCAGGAGACTTTAAGAAAGTCCGGGGAATTATTGAAAAAGTATTTAAAAACGGGGGCCACCTCAAGCAAGGTCGCTTAGCAAACCTTTTAAAGGGCTAAAAAGAAATTTATAAGAATGAAAACCAAAAAAAAGCTTATTGAAGTGGCTTTACCGTTGGATGCCATCAACAAAGCCTCGGCACGGGAAAAGTCCATTCGCCATGGTCATCCAAGTACCCTGCACCTATGGTGGGCCAGGCGTCCGTTGGCAGCGGCACGGGCGGTGATCTTCGCCCAGATGGTGGACGATCCCTCGGCCCATCCGGATCTCTTTCCGACCGAGAAGAAGCAGGAGAAAGAGCGACAGCGGCTGTTCAAGATCATCGAAGATCTGGTGCTTTGGGAAAATACCACCAATGAGGAAGTGCTGCAACGGGCACGGGATGAAATTTGGCAGAGCTGGCGATATACCTGCGCGGAGAATGCCGATCATCCGCGAGCAAAAGATCTATTCGACCGTTATAAACTCCCCGCCTTTCATGACCCTTTTGCAGGAGGCGGTTCTCTGCCGCTGGAGGCCCAACGACTGGGACTCGAAGCCTATGCCAGCGATCTGAACCCGGTGGCCGTGCTCATCAACAAGGCCATGATCGAAATTCCGCCTAAGTTCGCCGGAAGACCTCCGGTAAATCCGGAATGGCAAAATCTTTCGAAAGAAGAAAAGGCCCTTCGAGTGTGGAAGGGGGCACAGGGACTGGCCGAAGATGTCCGTTATTACGGGAAGTGGATGCGTGATGAGGCGGAAAAACGGATCGGCCATCTTTACCCAAAAGTGGAAATCACGACCGAGATGGCCAAAGAGCGGCCTGACTTAAAGCCTTTGGTTGGGAAAAAGCTGACGGTAATCGCCTGGCTTTGGGCGCGGACGGTAAAGAGCCCGAACCC
>CAZVHO010000057.1:0-32811 GCA_964627515.1 uncultured Thermodesulfobacteriota bacterium
TTATTTCGGGGAAAAGTATGGATCATAAAAACAAAATTCTCGACAGGAAAAAATTAAAGGCTGCCTGGCAGGAGTTTATTAAAACCGGCAAGGTTAAACACGGTGTTATCCGGGATGAAATACTGGAATCCTGGCAAAGGTGCAAATCTCATGGACTTAATCCACATGTAAAACGTGCCGTCACGAATATAAGCGAAAGAGAAAAGAAAAAAATCATAACCCAAGCCAGTGCCCTGATAGAAACCGCTCGTCCTTTCCTGAAAAGTCTTTTTGAATTGATCAAGAGTCTGGAAATGGTGGTCTACCTTACTGATAAAGATGCTTTTATTCTCGATGCCATGGGAGAGGGAGAGATCTGGGAATACAGTAAGGCAAGAGTTGACATTCCGGGAGGCTGTTTTGGGGAGAGATATATTGGTACCAACGCGGTAGCCATGGCCCTTGCTCTTGACAGGCCATATCAGATGATAGCCGAGGAGCACTACCTCAAATTCATTCATTTAGCGACCTGCGCCGCCGCGCCCATCCACGATGAGACCGGAGCCATCATCGGATCGCTGGACCTTACGGCTTCTTATGAAATGGGCTTAAAGCACCCGCACACCCTGGGAATGATAGCGGCTGCGGCCAAGGTGATTGAAAATCAACTACGGGTGAAAGCGGAATTGGAGAGATCCTTTCTGGCCAACCAGTATCTGAATGCTTCTATTGAGAGCATGTCTACGGGGGTCATTATCATCAGCCAAGCTAATCTTATTACCCATATTAACCCGGCTGCGGAGAGAATTTTGGGGATAAGCGCTTCAACTATTTCCGACAAGAGTATCAAAAATGTGATTAAGAATGAAATCATCCTTGGGGCTCTCCAGGAAGATAAACGTTTAAAAGATCACGAGATCATTCTCTCGGAATCGATAATCAAGCGCCGATGCCTGGTGACTCTCAAGTCGATCCCGGATATCCAGGGAAAACGGATGGGGACCGTCTTATTCTTGAAGGAATTGAAGGAGCTTCAACAACTGGTGCAGAAGGTGACAGGGCTTCAGGCTCAATACACCTTCCAAGACATTATGGGAGAAAGCAAGGAGATAAAGAAGACCATAGAGATAGCCAGATCGGTGGCTAAAAGCCAGTCAAGTGTCATTATTGAAGGAGAGTCCGGGACTGGGAAGGAAATGCTTGCCCAAAGCATTCACAATGCCGGCCCGACATCCAAGGGCCCTTTTTTGGCAATCAACTGTGCGTCCATTCCTCACGATCTCATTGAAAGTGAATTATTTGGGTACGAACCCGGCACTTTTACCGGCGGTCTTCGGGGGGGGAAGTCAGGGAAATTAGAGATGGCCCATGGCGGGACCCTTTTCTTGGATGAAATCAATGCTATGTCTCTTGAAATGCAGGCCAAGCTGCTGCGGATCTTGGAGGAGAAAAAATTTCTTCGCCTTGGAGGGGAAACCTATTTCATGTTAGAGGCCAGGATTATTGCGGCCACTAACAAAAATCTTCTGCAAGGGATAGAAAGAGGTTCTTTCCGCAGCGACCTATATTATCGTCTCAGCGTCTTTGAAATCCATGTGCCGCCATTAAGGGACCGAAAAGGAGACATTAAACTTCTTTCGCTGGCTTTCATTCGAACGATCAGTGCGAAGTTGGGAAAGAAAGTGGATGGGATTTCCCCTGAAGCCCTCGAATATCTCGAAAGCACCTCCTGGCCGGGAAATGCCAGGCAGTTGAAAAACTGGATCGAAAGGGCCGTCAATCTTACCAATCATCGTTTGTTAAATTTGGAAGATTTTACTTGGGAGGGGCATAAGCAAGAGGCAAATCCAGATGGGGCTCCTATATCGATAACAAAGAGCTTTCCCTCCCTTAATAAGATTGAAAAAGATACTATAAAGGCTGTTCTTGAAGAATGCCAAGGCAATATTTCACAGGCTTCGGTGAGACTCGGTATTGGACGGGCAACATTTTACCGGAAATTAAAGAAATACAATCTGCATTTGTTAAAAAATATTCTTCACGAGACAATTGACTCATAATCTGATACATTTGTATCATAATGATACATTAAATTATATAAATTTCTTTAGGCCATTTTAACTTTTGATTTTATATGGTTCATTTCTGTTTGGGAAATAATTTTTCAACCTATCGATATAGAATAGTAATTAACTACATCTCGCCAGCCTTAATCCCTTTTCCGTTATCTTCAAAAAAAGAATTTCTAAAGATTGTTCTGATTGGCAAAAGAATTGCATTTATTCAGGAACATTCAGCAGTCTAATCATCCAACATACTTTTAGCGTCTATTAGCGATAATGAAAAGGTTGAGCAAGACCTTCCGCATCAGGGATTTCAAATGGTTGAATTCTACTAAAATTCTCCAGGGGAATGGAATGGTGCGGGAATTAGCTGATGCATTAAGCCTGGACGTGAACTTCCACGGGAAGACCAGGTGCTGGGTAGTGACCGACCCTGGGGTAAGGGATGCCGGTTTGCTCGACTATCTTTTGGAATCTCTAAATGTCAGATCCTTAGATGTGGTGGGTGTTTCGGATGATCCAATTGGGGAAGCGGCCGGGAGCGGTATCTCTGAAATGGTTCGACTGGCCAGGGAAGAAAAACCAGACTTCTGGATAGCCCTTGGCGGCGGTTCCGTAATGGCCTCCTGTAAAGCAGCGGCTGTTTTAGAGTCCAACGGAGGAAAGCTGAACGATTATA
Organism: uncultured Thermodesulfobacteriota bacterium; assembly: GCA_964627515.1. Taxonomy (GTDB): domain Bacteria; phylum Desulfobacterota; class RBG-13-43-22; order RBG-13-43-22; family RBG-13-43-22; genus RBG-13-43-22. The sequence goes on from CAZVHO010000057.1 coordinate 2,722, forward strand.
TTGGAGAAAACCGGGTCGAAAAAGAGACGAAACCAATCATATGTATCCCCACCACCGCCGGCACCGGGTCCGAAGTCTCTTCGCAGGCCCTGATCATGGATGGGAAGACGAAGAAAAGGCTTATGCGGATGATGAGCGATTACAAGTTCATCCCTAAAATCGCGATCCTCGACTCTGAGCTAACCAGGACGCTTCCTGCCCACCTGGTCGCAACCACAGGACTCCATGCTCTGTATAACGCCATCAGCGGTCTTAACTCGGAGTTATCCGCCTCACTATCACTGAAAGCCATCGAGATACTCATCAATAACTTGGTCGAAGCCTTTCAAAACAACGCATTAGACCAGGATGTGCGCTCGAAGATGCTCCTTGCCGCAACAATGGGCGGAATCGCTTCCCAATCCATACCGCCAGGCGTCGAGCAGAGCATCGGGAACACCGCTGCCGGTCTTTATGGATTGCACTACGGCCTTGCCATTAGTATAGCCAAGCTTCATGTCATGGAATACAACCTGAAGGTCCTTGACCCCACCTATGCCATCCTTGCCAGGGCGATAGGCGTCAAGAATAGAGGGCTGTCTGATGAATCCCTGGGGTTAAAAGCCATAGAAAAATTGAGAGAACTTTATACCAAGGTCGGTGTAAAACTTACCTACAAAGAATACGGCTGTCCCATCGGCCATGATTCCATTGAAAAATTTATCGGGCAGAGCCTGGACATAGGCCAAACGGGATTTAATCCTACCCAGATCGGTAGATCTCCAAAATTTGAAAAATTGGTGAGAAATTGTATTGGGGTGTAATCAGATCTGGGATATTACCAGTTGATTTGTAAGGGCCTCATTAGCCTGCCGTTCAAGAAAAGGGGTCATTCCAGAAGGGGGATATCCGGTTTAACCGGTTTAATTGGTAGAAGCCATTAATTCAGGTTGTAAGTCTTTAAAAAAAATGAAAAGAGAAAAAGAGAGGATGAAAAAATTAGGTTTGTTTGCTTTGATATCGGGCTTGGTCATTGCTTTTGCTATGCCGGTTCTGGCCTTCACCATTGAGGGCGCCAAAGGAGAAAAGATGTACATCGACGGGGGAGATGAACTGGTTGTTTCCGTTCAATTCAAGGGAGAATAGTAATGAACATCGCCCAACTAATAAAAGAAAATGTTCAAAAATTTGGAGAGTACGAACAACTTATTTTTATAGGGCCAGAAGATAAGGTTATACTCACCAACGTTGAAATTGAAAACGGGGGGGCCAGACTGGCGGCAGGTCTTAAGGCCCTGGGCATTAAGAAGGGGGATATTGTGGCCTCTTGTGTAAGCAATAGTCCTCAAATACCGGAAATAATGAACGGGATCATGAGAACGGGAGCTGCTTTTTTACCTATTATCTACGCCCTGACCCCTTCCGAAATCCGCTATATCCTGGAGGATTCTCTTGCCAAGATCGTCATCACGGAGGAAAATTTATTGGGAAAAGTCTTAGAAGCGGTCAAAGATGTAAAGACGGTTACCAAGGTTGCCGTCTTAGAAAATAGTGTAGATCCGGAGGTTATGGCCTATGAAACGCTTTTGAAGCTATCCGACGATAGGGGCGATGTGGAAGATGTCCTGGCTGATGACCTGGCTATCCTGATGTATACGTCCGGGACTACCGGCCGGCCTAAAGGAGTCATGCTGACCCACAACAATTTACTATCGAGCATGCAACAGGGGGCTGAGGTTTGGCCTTCTGATCATAATGACCGCGTCTTGATCACCGTGCCGATGAATCATATTTACGGTGTTCTCTTTTATCACGAAAGCTGCGCCTTTGGGTCGAGCATGGTGCTTATTCCCTGGTTTGATGCCGGGAAGGCATTAACCCTGATTACCGATTATAAGATCACGATAACCCCTTTGGTTCCGACCATGATCACCATGATGATGGAGAAATACGATCCCGTCAGGCATAGTTTGAAATCCATAAAATATATGATCAGCGCCGGGGCGCCCTTGGCTGAAGAGACCTGGCAGAAGGCCCGACAGATGTTCGGCCTGGATCTCTATCACGGTTATGGACTGACAGAGGGGGGCCCGACAGTGGCCCGGCAGAGGCCGGATAAACCATTCAAATATGGCTCGGTAGGCCCTTCGATTCCCGGTTTGGAAGTGAAGATTGTCGATGACCAGGATCATGAGCTATCACCGGGAAAAGAAGGAGAAATCATCTGTCAGGGGCCGGGAATTATGAAAGGGTATTTAAACAAACCCGAAGAAACGGCAGCCGCCTTGAAGGAGGGTTGGCTTCATACCGGGGATCTGGGCCGAATGGATGAAAACGGAGAATTATACGTTACAGGACGTAAGAAGGACCTGATCATCAAAGGTGGAGAGAACATCGACCCGGGTATCTCGGAAAACTGGCTTTTCAAGCATCCAGCCGTCCTGGAAGCAGCGGTGGTTGGGGTGCCGGATTCCAAGTACGGCGAAGAAGTGGCCGCTGCGGTTGTTCTCAAGGAAGATCAGAAAGCAACTGAAGAAGAATTATTGAAATATATGGGAGAACATGTGCATCATTTCTTCGCCCCCAAGAAGATTTTCATTGTAGATACGCTGCCAAAGACTTCTACGGGCAAGATCCTGAAGAGAGAAATAAGAAAGAAACTAAAAGAGAGAACCACAACGGGTGAATAGAAGGGGGCCTTATCCCCCATAAGGGAACAAGGAGGAAGGTAATGTCGTTAAACAGGTTGAATAGTCTTAAGATAGATATGCAGAAGTGCTTTCGCTGTCATCTGTGCAAAATGGTGCCATTGCCCATGGTTCAACATACAACCTTTACCGAAAATTGTCCGATTAACCGCTATTATCAATTTCACGGTTATTCGGGATCAGGCCAACAATTTATGGCCCTGTCGCTGGTTGACGGCCGCACGGAACCGAGTAAAGATCTGGCCGATAGGGTTTTTTCATGCCGGGCCTGCGGATACTGTGATGTGGCCTGTAAGTTCGTGATGGACGCAGAAAGGCATTTGGTGAACATGGCCCTGCGGGAACACTTGGTGGAAACAGGCTTTGCGCCGAAAGCCCATGAAGAAGCCATGGAGAATCTCAATAAATATGGTCATGCCGACGGAAAACCCAAAAACCAACCGGGGGCCTGGGCCGAGGGTCTGGGTCTGAAGGTTTTACCTGAGGAGAAGGCGGAAGTACTCCTTTTTGCAGGATGTGTTCAGAGGAACAATCCTCAATCTGCCGGGGTATCCAGGAAGTTGGCTCAATTGCTGCTTAAGGCCGGTGTAGACGTAGGAATCTTAGGGGATGCCGAGCCTTGCTGCGGTCTACCGGCCTACTGGCGGGGATACCGGGAAACCTTTACCCGAATGGCTTCCGAGCGGGCTGCCCTCTTTGACGGGCTGGGGGTGAAAAATATTATCACGGCCTGCGGCGCCTGCCTGGGGATGTTCCGCTCCAAATATGATCACTATGCCATCCGGCCCAAGACAAAAGCACTCCATGCCACTGAGTTTTTGCTCGAGTTGATCAAGAAACGTCGATTGAAACTTCCAAAGGCGATAGAAACGAAAGTGACCTACCATGATCCCTGTTACTTGGGTCGTCAAAGCGAAGTGATTGAGAAGTGGGAAGGCGTGGAGAAGACGGTGTTCGGTCAAATGATCTATACGGACCCGCCCAAAAAAATCACCTTTGGTACCCAGGGTGTGTATGATGCGCCGAGGGAGATCCTGAAGAAGATCCCCGGGCTTCAATTCAATGAGATGTATCGCATCCGGGAATATGCCCTTTGTTGTGGTGCCGGTGGTGGAGTGCCCAAGGAATACGCCGATATGGCCCGGCAGACGGCCTTGCACCGTCTCGAGGAGGCCAGGGATGTCGGCGCCGAGACACTGGTCACTGCCTGCTCCCATTGTGAAGGCCACTTTAATGAGGCCCAAAAAGGTTCTGAGCAGGAATCAATAAGAGTTGTGGATATCATCGATCTGGTCTGCGAAGCCGCGGGCATAGAGGCTTAGGATAGAAGGAGGTCAAAGAAAATGGAAATAGCTGACTTATTGAAGGAGAAACTTTCAGAAAAGGCCGTAAGTTCAAAGCCCGAGGACCTGGCAGGTTTTATGCTATCGAATCCTCTCATAAAAAAAGGGGTTTCTCCCCGCCTGGTGATACGTCCCGGAAATGTTCCCGATCTTCAAGAAGTGGTGCGGACTGCCAATAGGCAAAAATCAGGCCTTGTGCCCGTCTCTTCCGCCCGTCCCCATATCCGGGGAGGCCTTTGCTGTTCAAAACAGCATATGATAGTGGATCTATCCTCCTGGAAGAAGATCCCCTTTGTGGACCGGAGGAACCGGGTCTGCCTTATTGAGCCGGGGGTCAGTTATGGGGAATTGATATCCGTGTTGAAGCCCGAAGGAATGACCGTCTCTATGCCTCTGGCCCCGAGGGACGGTAAAAGCGTCCTGGCGGCGGTGATGGACCGGGAGCCGTCGACCTGGCCGAACAAGCAATGGGACATCCAGGACCCCCTGGCGAGCAGCGAGTTTATTTTCGGTAATAATGAACTTTTCAGGACCGGCGCCGGGGGCAGTCCGGGCACTTTGGAAGCGCAACGCCAATCAGGAGGGGCGCAAAAAGGGCCGTTGGGACCGAGCCAGACCGATTTTCAGAGGGTGGTCCAGGGATCTCAGGGAAGTATGGGCATTGTAACCTGGATCACCATGCGTACCGAAGTCCTGCCGGTCCTGCAAGAACCGAGACTGGTGGGGTCGGATGATCTAGACCGGCTTATTTCTTATGTGTACGAGGTTCAGCGTCCCCTTTTGGGAGAACACTCCTTTATTATTGACCGTACGGCCACGGCTATGCTGATGACCTATGATAATACCGGATCATTTGACCAAGTGAGAAGATCTCTTCCGGCCTATATCTGTTTACAAAACATTGCCGGGTTTGATCGGCTGCCCAAGAAAAGGGTGGAATACCAGATGATAGACATCGGGGAGATTGCCGCCAGACACGGGTTGTCCCTTGAATCGTCTCTGGGTATGGTTTCTGCCCGGGATTTGCTCCTGAGGGCTACGACCCCTTGTGGGCCTGAAGACTGGAGACACAGCCTTGGGGGACATTGCCTGTCCTTGATAATGCTGGCCACTCTTGATCAAAGCCCCGCTCTTATTAAGGTATTTGAGGAGACCGCCAGGAGATATGGGGTAGATAGTCTTCAAATAGGAACCTATCTGCAACCGGTAGTGCAGAATCATGCCTGCCACCTTGAGCTCATGGCCCCCTTCAATCCGCAGGACCCGGATGAGGTGGCGCGGATGGGCCGCCTCGAGGCCGAGGCCGTCAAGGGATTGAACCATGCTCAAGCCTATTTCAGCCGCCCCTATGGAACGGCGGAAAAAATCGTATTCAAAAACAATCCCGCCAACACAGAACTGTTGAAAAAAGCAAAAGACATCTTTGACCCGAACCACGTTCTTCAACCCGGGAAATTCGGTATTTAAGCAAGGCCTTTGAAAGGAGAAAAAATGTTAACATCAGACGCTAAAAAAGCCCTGGAAGACATTGTCGGTCCTGAATGGGTTTGTGCGGATCCGCATATGATGGACGCTTATGCTGTTTACCATGGATCGGCCGCCGTGAGCAAGGAAGGCACTATTTGGACCCCTCGGGCTGCTGCGGTGGTATTGCCCAAAACTACCAGGGAGGTTTCTGAAATCACACGATTTTGCAATAACCATGATTATGAGGTCCACCCCTTTTCCACGGGGCTCAGCGCCTATGGTGCTCCGGGCAGCGAGAAAACAATTCTGCTTGACTTGAAAAGAATGAATAAAATCATTGATATTGATGTGAAGAATCAGATCGCCGTGATCGAGCCTTATGTAAAGGCCATTATCCTTCAAACCGAGCTGTGGAAACATGGCCTCAATCTGGCCGCTGTTTCCGCCGGGGGCCAGCATTCAACGCTGGCTTCGGTGTCTTCTTACTGCGGCTATGGCCTGCAAGGACCGGCCATGAGCTACAATGGGCGAAATCTGCTGGGTCTTGAATGGGTGATGCCCTCGGGTCAGGTAGTCAGGCTGGGAAGCGGCGGCAGCGGTGCACGATGGTTTACCGATGCCGGGCCGGGGCCGTCTCTCCGAGGGCTCATCCGCGGCTTTCTCGGCACCTGCGGCGGTCTGGGTACGTTCACCAAGTGCGCAGTCAAGCTCTATCGTTGGGATGGACCTGCCGAAATGCGCTGTGACGGAGGTAGCCCCAGATATGAGCTGATAGACGAGATGCCTTCCAATATGGGCATTTTCTCCCTTTCATTCCCCAGCAAGGAGGCCATGGGGGAGGCCGGGTATAAGCTCGGGGAAGCTCAGGTCCCCTATGCGGATTTTCGGCTGCCGGCCTTCTTTACTGCCTTATATTCTACAGACACGAATCTCGAATTCATACCCCTTTGGAAATCGGGCATCTTTCAAAAGATCGCCAAATATAGCCTCCTGGTCTTTGTCTCCGGCCATTCCCAGAGGGAATACGACTGGAAGATGCGGGCACTGAAAGAGATCTTAAAGGAGTGTGGAGGACTGAGGCTGCCTCTTCAAGACCCGCCAAAAACATTACTCAAAGCCCTGGTTCCTTTGTTTAACATGGTTGATCCGATGAAGTTCTCCAAGAAGCTGCCTTTTATCCAAACCATGATTGATAATCTGCCGGCCAAAAAGACGGAGCGGATAAAAATTCTTTCCGTGCTTTTTCTGTTACTGGTGCGCAATGCCAACAACGCCCAGGGATCTTTCCGACCCACCGGCGGCGGCATGTTCAGCACGGTGGGGGCTCTGGATACCTGGGATTGCGGCATCTTTCAGAACGAACTGGTCGTGGAACTCAAGAAGAAATATATCAAAGAAGGCCTCTTGGTGGATGATGATGCCGACCTGGGCTGCGGTGGGACCTATGAAGACGGGCAGTTGGGTTACCTGGAAGGGGTGGGGCTCTACAACCAAAGGGTCCGCGAATCGGCCCAGGCGGCCAGGGCCACGGTCTTTGCGGCCAATCAGGCCTCGGTTGATCACGCCTTTGGCTCAGGGTTTATGGTTTTCGGCAGTCAGAGAAATGCCCTGTTCGGTCCCCACTGCAGCAATTATCATTTGTGGATGGAACAGATCAAGGCCGCACTCGATCCCAACTCGGCCTGCGATTCCTGGACCTATAGTGATCCCCCCAAGGATCCATCGAATTATTAAGTCAACCTATGATCGGCCACGGCTTGAGGCCCGGAGAAAATATTTAAGGAGGATTAAAATGGAAAAACCGATGGATGACAAGTATGAACTATTTATTGGCGGCGAATGGGTTAAAGGGAAAAAAGGGAAGACGTATCAGACGTTCAGCCCCATCAACGGTGAATTGTTGGCAGAGTGTGTTGATGCCAGTAAAGAAGATGTCGATAGAGCTGTCCAGGCGGCGTGGAAAGCATTTGCGACATGGAAAAAGACTTCAGCACAGGAACGTTGTGCCATTTTATACAAAATCGCAGATATCGTTGAGGCGAATGTTCCCAAGCTGGCGATGATCGATACACTGGAAATGGGCAAGCCTATCCGTGAAACAACCTATGTTGATATTCCAATTAACGCGGAAACGTTCCGCTATTTTGGAAGCGCCATCAGGGTTGATGAAGGCCGGGCGGTGATGCTCGATGAGGATACTCTCAGTATTATTTTGAAAGAACCGATCGGTGTAGTGGCTGCTATTACTCCGTGGAACTTTCCTTTCGGTCTGACCACATGGAAAATAGCGACGGCCCTGGCGGCGGGATGCACCATGGTACTCAAGTCTTCTTCCGAAACTTCCTTAAGCATGCTTGAATTTATGAAGATGATATCGGCGGTTGTTCCTCCGGGGGTCATCAACCTGGTGACAGGAAAAGGTTCCACAACAGGACAATATCTGATCGATCATCCCGACATCCGGAAGCTCGCTTTCACCGGATCCACGGAAATCGGCTATTGCATCGCCGCGGCAGCTTCAAAAAAACTGGCGCCGGCCACGCTCGAACTGGGTGGGAAATCCGCCAATATTTATTTTTCGGACATTAATTGGGAAAAGGCTATTGACGGGGTGCATCTCGGCATCCTCTTCAATCAGGGACAATGCTGTAGTGCCGGTTCGCGGGTTTTTGTCCATGAGGATATTTATGACAAGTTCCTTGCCGACTGCGTCACGGCTTTCAACAAAGTCAAAGTCGGCGATCCATTGAATATGGAAACGCAGATGGGCGCTCTGGTCAACGAAACCCAACTCAAAAAGGTTCTGAATTATGTGGAGATCGGGAAAAAGGAAGGCGCCAGAGTAGCCTGCGGCGGTTACCGTGTTACCGATGGCGATTTGGCCAAGGGGTGCTTTATGAGACCCACCATTCTGGCCGATGTGACCAACAACATGCGCGTTGCCCGGGAGGAAATTTTCGGACCGGTGGCCTGTTTCATTAAATTCAAGACGGAAGAAGAAGTGATCGCCATGGCCAACGACAGCGACTTCGGCCTGGGCGGTGCGGTTTGGACCAAGGATATCAACCGGGCCATACGCGTGTGCCGGGGTATCGAGACCGGCCGGATGTGGGTGAATTGTTATCACGCCTTCCCGGTTCATGCCCCTTGGGGCGGCGTGAAGAAAACCGGGATCGGCCGTGAAAATCATCTGATGGCCCTCGACGCTTACAGGGAAGTTAAAAGCATTCTGATCAGTTTGAGCGAAAGCAAGAGCGGGTTTTATTTATGAGATGGAGGAGTCCTCTGCACGCAGAAACCCCATTAGAAGCAAAAGAATGACTTTGAGAATGTTTTACAGATGGCACAGATACCGACCATAAAGGAGGTCCCTGATGAGAAAAAATAACTTCTTGGCAGTAACATTGGTAACCGTATTTGTCTTTGTCCTCTGCATGCAGCCTTCCTGGGCTGCTCCGGCCAAACCGGCAGCCGAACACATGGGAAAGATCAATGCCAGAATGGATTATGCGAGCATGTCCGATATGTCTGATTTTGATCCCGGCAACCCGGTGATTCCTAAAGGGGACACTATAAAGATCGGCGTGATTTCCACCTTCTCCGGACCGGCGTCGATGGTGGGCGATATTTCTTTTTTCGGGGCCCAGTGGGTCGCCCACGATATCAACAAGAGAGGGGGTATACTGGTCGACGGCAAAAAGAAGCTCATCCAGGTAATCAAGGCGGACAACAGGGGAACTCCGGATGGGACCAGGAAAGCCGCCGAAAGGATGGCAGTGGTGGAGAAGGTTAACCTATTCTGGGGTTCCACCACGAGCGCCATGTCAAAGATCATGGACCTGGTCGCCAATAAATATAAAATTATCTCGGTCAACATGGGTTACGCCGACGATATGCATGACGCGGAGAGCTTCAGCCGTTACAGCTTCATGACGGACTATTCGGCAGAGCAGATCGGGCGGGGGTTCGCCTACTTCTATGGCCAGATAAGAAAAAAGGAACGAAAATTCTATATCGTTGCACAGGACACCCTGGGTGGTCACACCATATCTGAAGGATTCAAGAAGGGGTTAAAGGAGTATGATCCCACAGTGCAGATAGTCGGAGAGGATTACCACAAGATGTTCCTGACCGATTTCGCCCCTTATTTGACCAAGGTGAAGGCCTCAGGAGCCGAGGTCATCTTCAACCCCAGTGCGCCTCCTGACGGTTCCCTTCTGGTTAAGCAGGCCAGGCAGATGGGCATTACCATCCCCTTTGCCATTGTTCTGGCCGGGGACCCCGTTACCCTAAAAGGCATCGGGGTGGAGGGGACGAAGGGGTTGGTTATTTCAACTCAGAGTAATGCAGGCAACCCCTATTTCAAGAGCTCCGGAGAGATCAAGTTTTTCAAAACCTGGAACGAGTTGTGGAAGAACAAGTGGAAGGGATTCTATGGCAGCCCCTTGTGGGAAAATCCATTTATCCGATTGGTGATCTACCAGGATCAGGTCTATTGGGCTATGAGCGTGTTGGAAAGGGCCGGCAGCACGGATCCGGAGAAGATTATCAAGGTCTGGGAAGGCGACATCTTCCAATTTGCGAATGGCGGGGTAGCGAAGATGCGGGCCTGCGATCACAAGGCGATTCATCAGCTTCAGATCAGCGAGTTTGTACCCCCCGAACAGCAGAGGCAATCTTTCAACATCCCTCCCTATCACTGGGGCAAGGATTATTCCTTCTATGGGCCGACCTGGGTCCTCCCCACAGAAAAGACGCTCCCCTGGATGGATCAGAATCTCGACCGGTGCAAAGGGAAAAATGATTGGGGTGAATAACCTGCTCTTAATAAGGGAAGGTCGGAATACGAAATTCAAGAAATGGACAAAAAAAAGGAGAATACCAGATGGCCGCAGAATACAGGATCTATGACGTCGTCTCGGCTCGACACGGCACCCCAGAGGAGGAATGGGCACCTCATGCCGCTCAGACCGAAAAAAGCTTTGAATGGTGGTATTTGACCAATGTTTTGAAGGACGAGGACGGAAAGACCTTGTTCCAACATATTATTCTTTTTCATTTTGCCGGGAGTAACTACTTGAAGGCCATGGGGCTGGACCCCAAAGCCGGTCAGGGGCATTTTGTTGCCAATATTGCCCTTTCCGATTATGAAAGAGGGTTGAGAATCGAGGATTTGGATTTTGCCAAAATCGAGGGAATCTTTGATTCCGAGAGAAATGCCGTCAGCTTCAAAGGCCGGGAGACTTCACTCGATTGGCAGTTTCAGGGCCCGGGAATGGCTATTTCCGGCAAAACAAAACGAATGGAATTAGACCTGAAATTGTCGAACCTATCGGGAAGCATCTGGAATCGGGACAGCATTTTTAATACGGAGGGGTTAATCGCCGAGTCCGCCAGGGAGGAGCCTTCTTTTTATTATTTCATTCCGACCCTGCCTTTGACCGGGACGGTAGCTTACCAGGATGGTCAGGGCAACAAGATCATTAAAAAAGTCACCGGGGAAGGCTGGATGGAGCGGCAGTGGGGAGATTTCATGACCAAATCCTGGGAGTGGTGTTCCATGCGGTTCAACGATGGGGATCGGGTCAACCTCTACGCCTTTCCTCAAACCAGGCACAAAATCGGCTGTTATGGGCAAAAAGACGGCCCGATCCAATATTTTGAAAACTTCAGCCTTCAACAAAAGGCCTATTTTCAGGCCAGGAATGGGGTCTGGCTCGCCTCCAGTTGGGAATATGACCTGCCGATTAAGGAGAAGAAATACACGGTAGATATCCTTTCCAGACAGGATGTGATGTACGGGAAAGCCAATACCTTAGTGGAAGCCCTCGGTGAACTGCGCAATGCCCAGGGAGAGTTGGTCGGCTATTGTGTTAACGAATCGATGGATCTGCAAGTTACCGGCACCGGTCCTTACAAAAATATAATTTAAAACAGAGGACACAAGGCAGGTAATAAAATACTCTTTACTGTTGGACCAGTGCCTGATTGCCGGGGGGAGAGCTCAGGCCGGGAAATTGCGGGGAGGCCGATGCCCGTTTCTACCGGGGTAAGATTGAAACGGTACATTATTATGTCCGCAATTTTCTACCCCAGGTCTTTGGACGGGCCAGGATCATCCGGCTGGAGGATACCTCTGCCGTTGATATCAAAGAAGAATGGCTGTGAGGGAACCACAGTAGCTGAGAAATGTGGCCCTTAGAAATCATGAGGGAGGAGTAAAGTCCCCCGGCAGTCCGTGCATCCCGGAGCCTCCTTCGAAGGGAGACAGTTTCATGCCCATGATGTCACGCGGCTGGATTTGAACTCTGCTCTATTTAAACATGAGCAGCTTTACCTAAAACCTCTTCAGCCCATTGATTAAGGCTTTTGCCTGAGGTTTTTGCCATGGCAAGAGCTTTGGCATGTATCTCAGGAGAAACGCGGAGCATCATTTTGCCGGATGCTGCTTTCAAGGGTTTGCTGCCAGTGGCGGTGCAATCTGCGATATAATGATCAATAGCGGCCTGGAAATCGGCCCGGAGTTCTTTTACGGTTTCTCCCTGGAAGGTTATATTATCGGCAATTCCTATGATCTTCCCGATAAAGATATTGTCTCTTTGATCAAATTCAATCCGTGCCGTATACCCTTTATAGGTCATCATATTTTCCATGGTGAAACCTCCAATTGGCTTAGCCACTCCCGCATCCCTTCGGAAACCTGCCCTAAAAGATGGTAAAGACCTTAATTATGAGGCTCGAAGCAAGGATTCTTCCACCTGTTGAGGTACTTTGATAGGCGCAAAGTAAGGAGCCGGATACAGATAATCCTCTCCACTCTCATCAATGATTCGTATGTCACCATCAGAAGCTGCATCCTCATCTGGAACCACACGATAAATCTTGTGCAGTTCTAATGATGCCGGATAATCTTCATTATTGATGCAAACCACAAATTCTTTCGATGATTCCCTTGATTTCTCCATAAATCACTCCAGATATCTCTTGCGTTTAATTTCTTTCTTTCCAATTCCATGGGCTTCATACCAGTGAAGCTCGGCCAAGCGAATTCTTCCGCTGACCAGACGAATCCGGGCAATGCCCTTCATTTTTCGCCAACTGCCATGGCCATAGGTCTTTCGCAAACGACCAAGATCGCGGATCCCCAGACCTTTCATCATTGTTTCGATGTCATAAATTTCACCAATTATACTGAAATTCACTGGATTTATCCAAATATTTCATTTCCGCAAACCCACGGGAAATGGGATAGGATTAGGAGTTTCGAACCGTGACAAGTCCTTTATTTTTCTGCCGATTGCTTATCCAGAATATTCATGCGGTAGTAGCTTCTAAAACATACTCATGGGCAGTATATTCCGGGGCATGTTTCAGAAATGCCTTACTTGTCAGGTAACAGCCTCGGCAAAAAGAATTGAAATAATAATATTGTAAATTCTCTTAGCCGAGTAAGTCAATTTAAAATTTTCTATTGACTTTTTTCGCCTTTACCCATATTTTCGAAGTATCAATATGACTGATTAGTCAGTCAAGTTGATTCTCCGAAAAAGGAACCTCACTGAAAGCTCTTTGTTTTGAGGATGGAGGGAAAACCATGGGAAGGAAAGTCATCGTAACCTGCGCGCTGGTAGGATCGGCGACCAGGAAAAATCAAAATTCTAATACCCCTTACACCCCGAAAGAATTGGCCGAGGCCGCCCATCTGGCCTACAAGGCCGGGGCGGCCATGGTCCATGTCCACGCCGTCGAGGACGACGGGACCAACTCGACCCGCATCGAACGCATCAGGGAAAGTCATGAGGCCATCAAGGAGAGGACCCCGGAGCTGATCGTCAACATGACTTCGGCTCTGGGCATGGGGGCCACACCGGAACAGAGGATCGCTCAGATTGAGGCGGTCAGACCCGAGATGGCCTCCCTGAACATGGGAACCATGAACTTTGCCGCCGTGAACCGGAAGACCGGCGAGGTCATCGGGGACTATACCTTTGATAATACCTTTTTTACCATCTCCAATCTGGCCAAGATGATGCAGTCCATCGGAACCAAACCGGAACTGGAGGTCTATTCTTCTGCCGGTATCGATAACTATTTATTCCTCGCCCCGAGTGGAATTTTTACCGCACCGGTCAATTTCAATTTCGTCTGGGGCGTCTGCGGCGGGGCGGCCTTCCGGCCGGCGACTTTTGTGGCTATGGTCGGTGCTTTGCCTCCGGGGGCTAATTTTTCAACCTGCGGTGTGGGCATCGAGGAATGGCCGGCCATTACCCAGTCCATCCTCTGTGGCGGCCATGTAAGGGTCGGTCTGGAAGATAATATCCGGATGCCCAACGGGGAGTTGGCTAAGGGCAATTTTGAACTGGTTGAAAATGCCGTCCGGATTATCGAGGCCCTCGGCTGCCAACCGGCCACGCCGGACGAGGCCAGAAAGATTTTCGGCATTACCGTAAATTAAGAAGATCTTGAACGATAATTTATAACCAGGGGGGATCATCAATGGTTATAAATCAAGTAAAATCAAATAAATATATCAATATCAAACATTAAGATTTATACCCCAGATAGTCCACTTCAGAGGCGCAAAGGGTTACATTGCGGGCAGCCAACTCGGCGCGAACCTCCTCGGTGGTCCGGTGCCGCAAAAACAGGGCCTGTCCAATGAAGACCAAGACGTCATAGGCTACATTACAACGACTGGGAACCAATCGGAGCAGTATGTCGGAATCAAAGACACGGGCACAGACCCGGCATTGAAGCACCGTTTCATGGGCGATGAATGGGCCAGTCATGCTCAGCACGGTCTTGCGACGGGTCTTCTGCACGCCAAGCTGGCCGCCACAGAAGCACATCGTTTTTTCCGGGGTGAAGGCGATCACCGGCGGTTGTGGAAACAAGACGGAGGGCAAGGTTTCTTGCGATAACCGTTCCAGGCTCCATCTCAATACCTGTAAGGCGCGGGCCCCCCGGTTTGAGTCGTTTTTTTTAAACCATGCTGTTCGAAGAACCTTTCGATCTGGGCCACGTTGATGGTAACGTTCTGGCGGTGTCCGATCTTTTTGGCCAACTGATCGAAATTGGACTCGGGACTGCGAATAAATTCGACTAAAAGCAGAATCGCAATCTCCGCTGGAAGCTGAGTCACCGGCAGGTGTTGCTTGGCCAATGCCTGACGTTGGCGGACTGCCGTTTGCAACTCGGCGGCGAAGTAGAGGTAGGATCGGCCCTGTTTCTCCCGTTGAAGCCTTCCCTGCCGATAAAGATGCACCAGAACTGAATGGCAGCGGCAGCGAAATTTTTCTCCCAATTGCTCGGCACTTAGGCCTGCGGGACTGCGAGTAGTCCAATCGATAAGGGTCTTGGTCAAACTGCCGGCACGGGAGAAACCGATGTCGTTGTAAAACCAGAGTCCGTCCCGGCTGAATCGCGGAATCGAACGAAGGGTGTACCAGCCCCCATTGTGGGTAAAACTGCTGTAGTACCCGGTTTCGGTCAAAAAACGTCGCACCGATGGAATCGAATAATGAAGTTGTGTGGCCAATGGCTCGATCATCCAGCAGGGTTTTTGTGTGAACAGGGAAACGAGATGTTGATAGGGGTTGGAATCGTTGAGCATAATAGCCTCCTGATAAAGTAATGCATAAGTATCGAATTAATCGATACTTATGCATTACTTTATCAGGAAAAGACCTGCTTGGCAAGTCCTTTTTGAACAGGAATAAATCGGGGCTATTATCTATTATACCATTTAAATTCAACATGTTATCATATAAATCAGGGACCGTGTATGATTATGAGTTTGAAGAATATCATTGAAAATTTTGAGAAAGTATAGCATTAAATATACCATAACTCATTGATATTTATTGATCCAACTGACATTTGTGATCATAGATTTTTCCTGTATACTTTTTGGAACGATTCCCCGTTATCAGCCGCTCCACGGTGACATTCATACGAGGGGGTGCAACCTTGATCTTTAACGCTCATTTAAACGGATCCCCCTTTGCTCAGAAGACGGGATTGGCTGACGCCTAAAATAGTGGACGCTTCAGCCTGCCTCAATTTTTTGTTTTGGATAAATTTACGGAGATCGAACTGCCCTTGACGCTTCGTGTAAAATGGGACAAAAGGTGGGATTAGGCGCGTGTTCGTAAATTCCGAGGACATCAGATTTATTTCTAATGATCATGATATCCCGGATAGAAAGTCCGCCATTTACTTCAGTCAGGCAAGCCACTGATATGGCAAATTAATGGACATTCAGTTCCAAATCGGATAGGCAATGTCCGGATTGCAGAAGATCAGAACCCAGGTGACGGGGTCAGCCGAGTTTACGCAGGCAGTCCTGGGGGAAACGGTGGGTGCCGCCGATCCCCTCCAGGGTGACCTCAACCAGCGCTTCCGGATCGTTGATCACCCTGTCAGGGTCTGTGATTACCCCTTTGTATCCCACATATTCATTCATGTAGTCTTCCCATCTCGGGTCTTCGGATCTTTGATGGATTTGAACCTTTTCTCCTTGGCGGAAGGCGGCCATGGTCTTAATCTCCTTCTTCAGGGAATGGTGATGCCCGACTTGGATTGGGCCGTAAGCTGCCTGATGCATTTCTCGCACAGGAGGCTGCCGGCAAAGGCCTCCTGGACGGCCGAGGTTCGCTTTTTTACGTATTCGAGATACCGGGCCGGTCCCACCACAGCCCCGCAGCGGTGGCAGTATTCCAGTTTTTCACGGCATAAAACCGTGCCGCAAAGGCTCAGGACCCGCTCTCCCTCCCGGTCTTCCAGGGTCATGGCGCGGGTCGGGCAGTTGGCCGCACAGGCACCACAGAGGATGCAGCGCTCGGCGGTAGTTCGGAAGTCCGTCAACCCGGGGGTTCCAAAATCCACATGGCCGAACTGGAGGGCATCGATCCCCATTTGTTCCCGGCAAATTTTGACGCATTTCCCGCAACGCTTGCAGATGTCGCAGCGCAGGCAGCGTTTAGCCTCCTGCCTGGCCGTGGCTTCGTCGTACCCTAATTCGACCTGCTGAAAGGTGATTCGGCGCCTTTCCGGACCGAGAAAGGGCATCTCCGGCCGGCGGAGGGTCATCTTGGTCTGGGCCGGCACCTCGCTCAGGGCCGCTCGCATTCGCCGGGACGGCACGGGGGGCATCTTGGGTTGAGGCAGTCCCCGGAGATACCGATCGATGCCTTCTACGGCCCGTTTTCCGGCCCCGATGGCCTCCACCACGGTGGCCGGTCCCAGAACGAGGTCCCCTCCCGAGAAGATGTCGGGAGCGGATGTGGCCGAGGTGATCGTATCGGCTATCAGGGTTCCCCATTTGGTCCAGCGGAGGTCCGTAACAGAATCCAGACCTTCAGGGTCAATCCGCTGGCCGATGGCCGAGATAATGGCGTCCAATTCGATTACATAATCACTCCCCTCGACCGGCACAGGCCTCCGCCGGCCTTTCTCATCCGGCTCGGCCAGCCTGGCCCGGAGACAGCGGAGTCCCTTCACTTTTTCGTCAGCCCCGAGGACCTCGACAGGAATGGTCAGAAAGGAGGGCCGCACCCCCTCTTCTTCGGCCTGTTTCACCTCTTCCTCGTTGGCCGGCATCTCGGAACGGGTCCTCCTGTAAAGCAAAAATACGTTCTGGCAGCCGAGTCGGATCAGGGTCCTGGCGGCATCGATGGCCACGTTTCCCCCGCCGATCACCGCCACGGTCTTACCGGGGATATGTCTCTGGCCACTAACGACCTGGTGCAGAAAGGATATGGCATCGATGACCTGTGGAAAATCCTTTTCCCCTTTGATGCCCAAATCCATGGAAGTATGGGCGCCATGGGCTACGAAGAAGGCCTTAAAGCCTTCGGAGCGCAGCCGATCGATGGTCGTGTCCCGCCCCAGCCTGGTGTTGAACCGGAAGGTTACGCCTAATTCTTCAATAAAGGCCACCTCCCGGTCGATCACCTCCCTGGGGAGCCGATACCTGGGAATGCCCACCATCATCATCCCGCCGGCCTGAGCCAGGGCTTCGATGACCGTCACCTGGTACCCTTTCAGGGCCAGGTAATAAGCGGCGGTCAGGCCGGCCGGACCGGCACCGACCACGGCCACCTTAAAGCCCAGGTCCTCTGCTTTGGGGGGATTTTTATAAGTCCTTTCGGAAACGGCCCGCTCCGCGGCAAAGGCCTTCAAATTCATAATGGCGATGGGGGAGTCGATCTTTCCCCGGACGCATATAAATTCGCAGGGGTGGGTACAGACCAGACCGCAGACCCAGGGAAAGGGATTGTCCCGGCGGATAACCTCCACGGCCTCGGCATAACGGCCTTCACCGATAAGACTCACATAGCTGGCCACGTCGATACCGGCCGGGCAGGCCATCTGGCAGGGGGCCGGGGTCAGGAAGTCGCAGTCGCCGGTGGGGCAATTGTGGGTTTCAATATGGCTTACGAAAACCTCCTGCTGTAACTCAAGAGGCTCTCCCACAATCTTCTTTATTTCTCCGGAGAACTCCTCCGGTTCTTCGATCATGATGGTGACCACTGATTTGAGGATGGCCTGCAGATGATTCGGGCCGCTGCTACCGGTGCACACATCTTTGAGCAGATCGAGAAGGTCTTCGGCCCTTCGCCTCACCCTGGGATGGGTGAGGCGCCCCGAGTCGATCAACTCCGCCAATCGGTTGTAGGTTTGGAAGACCAGGCAGGTTGGCTTACTCATCTCTGATTCCTGACGAACACATCCTTTAAAGATTATGATCCCACAACCGGCTTCTGGGCCTGCTTCCGCTTCGGTTTAATCGGCTTGGCTTTGGGGCCGCTTACCGGCTGCCGCAGGGTTACTTCCGTGGCCATGGCGGCCATGGCCCTGGCATGACGTATTCTACGGGCATCGACCACTTCCTCAGGTTTGCCGAAATGGAGGCACTTGGTGACGCATTTGGCCACGCAGGCCGGTTCCAGACCCTGGTCCACCCGGTCCAGACAATAATCGCACTTGACGGCCTTCCCCTTTTCCGGGTCCCATTGGGGGGCACCCCAGGGACAGGCCCGCATACAGGCCTTGCAGCCCACGCAAAGGTTGTGATCCACGAAGACGATCCCGTCTCCGGTCCTTTTCTGCATGGCCCCTGTGGGGCAGGCCGCTACGCACCAGGGCCGGTCACAGTGGTAGCAGGGCATAAAAACAAAATCCACCTTGGGTATGTTTCCCACCCATTTGGGACCGATGGTTTCAATACGGCAAAGCCTGGGACCCTGGGGAAGTCTCTTGTTCTCCTTGCAGTGGACCTCGCATGACAAACAGCCGATACATTTCGCACTATCATGAAAGAGATAATAATCACTCATGCCTTTCTCCTTGTTGTCTTTGTTTCAGCCGGTTTACGATGCCGGTCTTACCCGGACAAAGGTCTCGTGCAGTCCGGGACTTCCGCCGATTACGTCCGAAACATTTTCCTGGAGGGCCGTATCACTGGCCCCCTTGCCGTAGCAACGGGTTGTGGCCGGGACCTGGCGGCCGAAGCCGTGGAGCATGAATACCGCCTCCGGGTGAATAAAATCCGTCACCAGGGCCTTGATCCTCCCGAAACCGTGGTCCGAATGAACCTCCACGTATTGGCCGTCGGCAATGCCCAATCTGGAGGCTTCCTCCGTATTCAACCACAAGACGTTCTCGGGCAGCAGCTCATTCAAATAGGGATTGTTCTGGGTGGAGACATGGGTATGGACCGCACTTCGCCCTACGGTGAGCCTGAACTCCCCTTCAGGGGGAGGCGTTACCGATTTATAAGGAAGAAAGGAGAGAAAACCGTTCTGCTCCATCAGGCTGGAGACGAATTCGATTTTACCTGATGGGGTCTTAAACTTGAGGCCCTCTTTTCGATCCCAGAGGATCGGGTTTTTGGCCAGGCTTACAAAGCCCTTGGCCTCGAAGTCTTTAATGGAAACGCCCATATCCTTGAGCTGGAGGTCCCAGATATCCTCAATCGAGTCATAGGGAAAGAAACGGCCGAGGTCGAGCCGCCTGGCCAATTCGCGGATGATTTCCCAAAAAGGCTTGGTATCGTACCTGGGCGGGACACACTGGCGCCGCATATACAAGGCAGGTTTAGGCCCGGCAGCCATCTGGATCGAGTCGGACCGCTCTAAGTAAATCGATTCGGGCAGGATAACGTCCGAGTACCAGGCGGTTTCGCTGAAGTTGATATCAATGGTCAGGATCAGGTCCAGTTTATCAAAGGCCTTCTTGTTCTGGTTGTAGTCGGGAATGGACAGCATGGGATCGAACCGGTGAATGATCAGGGCCTTGAGCGGGTAGGGGTCTTCGT
This sequence comes from uncultured Thermodesulfobacteriota bacterium, assembly GCA_964627515.1. GTDB lineage: Bacteria > Desulfobacterota > RBG-13-43-22 > RBG-13-43-22 > RBG-13-43-22 > RBG-13-43-22. The sequence continues at coordinate 22,539 of CAZVHO010000057.1, forward strand.
TCAGGATCGACAAAGGAAGCATGGCCGCCACCCCGTGGGCCGGATCGGCGATGGGGAATCGGGAGCCTCCGGCGCCGTCGAATCGTTCCCCCTTGGGTTTGGGAAGGTCTTTCTGGTCCACCAGTTTCCCAAAGGTCCCGAATCCGGCGTCTTTGGGCCCTTTCTTGATGATCAGCCCCCCTTTACTCTCGATGCTTCCCATGAGGGCGTTCAGAATGACCAGGGAACGGCGGAAATAGATCTCGTCCAGGTGGCTGGCCCCCCGATACCCGTAGTGGAAGATCACCTGGGGTTTTTCCCCCCCCACTTCCCGGGCCAGGGCGACGATCTCTCCGGCCGGGATGCCTGTTTCTTCTTCGGCCCACTCGGGGGTGTAGGGTTCCACAAAGGCCCTTAATTCCGTGAGCCCCGTTACCCACCGGTTGACATATTCTTCGTCATAAAGATTGTCTCTCAAAATGACGTGGATCAGGGCATAGTTGAGGGCCAGATCCGTTCCCGGACGGATCATCCAGAAGCGGTCGGCATGGGAGGCCGTGATTGTGGAGCGGATGTCGATATAAGTGATCCTGGCCCCTTTGTCCTTGGCATCCAAAAGGGCCTGGATAGGTTTCAACTCCAGGGACTCGAAAAGGTTCCGGCCGTAAAGGATGACATGTTTGGTATTGGCCCAGTCCACGGCTATCTCGGCATCGGTATACCCCGTAAGGGTCCGGAAGGCCGTATTGACCGATCCTTTACACAGGGCATCGTGGGTAAAATGGTTGGGGGACCCAAGTGCCCGCATGAAGGTCTTGCTGAGATGAGTATTGAGATTCTGCCTCTCGCCGAAGGCCACGGTCTGAGGCCCATAATAGTCGACGGCCGCTTTCAGCTTTTCAGCGGCGTAATCCAGGGCCTGGTCCCAGCTCACCCTCTTCCATTTTCCTTCCCCCCGGGCACCCTCCCGTATCATGGGGTAGCGGAGCCTCTCCGTATCGTTCAAAAGGGCCGTTCCGGCACTTCCCTTGGCGCAGAGGGCCCCCTTTAACTGATGGGGATTCCCCTCGACCCATTTTACCGCCCCGTCTTCAACGGTAACTTTGATCGGGCACCGGACGGTACACATAAAACAGATGCTGTAAATATCCTTGCGCATAAACAAACCTCCTTAAGTCACAGACACCGCACTTTCGCGGTGCTCCTGGGGGCATGAGGGGTTAACAGGAAAATAAAGCTGCAAGTTTCAAGCATGAAAAACCCCAAAATGGCTAAGGGCATGTAATTTCGGAATCCAGAATCCAGGAGCCAGAATTCAGAATAAGAAACCAACCCCCAAGAAAAAAGCTTATTTTATGCCGGATTCTGACTACTGGATTCTTAGCATGACAACAAAATCATTTGATAAAAATTGTTAAGGATAATTCCTCAGATGCTATATTCTAAGAATCTATTATATGAATCCTGATGGTCTGGTAAAAACTCGTCATTCCCGCGCAGGCGGGAATCCAGACCACACATAACCAGTTAAAAACACTGGATTCCCATTCCCCGATTAAGACATTCGGGGACAAGTTTCACGGGAATGACGAAAATGAGCGCTTTCGAACTTTTTACAAGTTCATCAATATTGACATTCGATATTCGGTTTTTCATCCTTCCTATCGCCCCACAGGCCATGAGGGCCAGTATGGTCCACGGAAGAAAAAAATCAACCTTTTTTATCCCCCTTGCCCTCTTCGGCAAGCGTCAGGCCTTACCCAAAAACCCCTTGTTGCCTTTAAAAAAGTATGCCCAACAAGATCAGGCCCAAAATAATCAACCCTAACGAGGCGATCCGTTTTTGACCCACAGGGGACTGACCCGTTTGGCGATCTGGGGGGCGATATAGCCTCCCAGAATGGCCGCCGGGAACATGATCAGGAAAAACAATAAATCAAAATTGCCAAAGCGATAATGCTACATGGTCCCCATAAGGGTATTGAAAAAGATTGCCAAAAGCGAACTTCCCACCACCACGTACATGGGCAGCCCCATGCCGATGGCCATCAAGGGCATCATGAAAGGACCGCCCCCTGATGCTTGCCTGTAGGGTGTAATCCATCATAAGGAGGAAAATGGAAGGGTTGAGGAAAGGGGAAATCCTGGTCCTGGCTCTGTTGGTTGGCCTGTGGTGCGCCATAAGAAGGCTTGAAAGATATTGTTTGTTGAAGGAGTCCAGAATCTCTTTTTTGGCCTGGTGGTAGGGAAGTTCCCTCAAGGTGGGGGGAATAACGCACTTTTCTTCCATCTCGGCCCCCAGATCGGCAATGGTGATGACCGGACCCCGGCAAAGGATAACGGCCCGGCGAATCGTGTTTTCCAGTTCCCGCAAGTTCCCGGGCCAATCCTGCCGGCCGAGTTCCTCCACCAGGCCGGGGCCGAATCTGAGGCCTTCCTTGTAGGCGCCTTTGACATAGCCGAAGAGTGGCGGTGGAAGCCATACGGAAGGGAGCCTATGACTTCATCACCAAACCCTGTATAAGGCACCATCCCCTCTTATCCACCAGGCGGCTCTTCTGGAGCCAGAAGGCAAATATGACCATGCTCAGGATAAAAAAGAGATGTCCCAACTGGTGCGAGTAGAGACCTTCCTCCGGGGTGGCATGGGCCTGGAGCCCGAAGACATTCCCGGAGGAACTGAGAAGGCAGGCCAAGCCCAGAAACAGGGCCCGGTAAGCCCGGGCGGCAGTCAGTTTGTATCGCCTCTGAAACCTTGCTTCATTCATGCTTTTTCCGTTGTTCCAGTCGCCAACAAACCCATTTTTGCCGACCCTTGCCGCAATAAAACTCTTGCAGACTTTCTATTCAGAGGGCATTCTTAATTTAATCATGAATTCAATGAGAAGGATAGAATATTTCCCTTCTTGAATGCAACTTTTTTCTTGCACCACCCGGAAGCGCCACGAATCATGAAAGCGGTTGAGAGGACTGCAATGAAAAACCGGTCAGGCGCTACTGCCCTCTGCCGGAGGCTGAGCCGGCAGGTCTGAATCCCCCTCTCAGGGATTCAGACCAGTAAGATTCCTCTCTGAGATCTCTGCGCTCTCGAGCGTAGCGGGCGAGAGACAAAAAGCTTTCAGATTCCGACCCCGAACGGTATTTTCGTATTAATATTGAGCTAAGAGCGGGCCGAACCGATGGTAAAATTTCCGGCCTGAAGTTCTCTGAGCAAGTCCGTTTCGGTCTCAAGCGCATTTTCAAAAATGGTAACCCAGGTCCCCAGAGCGTTGATATCGTGGGCATCGCTGCCGGCTGTTCCCCGGAGCCCCAGCCGTTCGGCCACCTTCCCGGCAACCTCGTTTTCTTTTTCCGTCACCCGGCCATTTCTGATCTCAACGGCATCCACGAATTGTAGGCTCTTTTTTTTACAGGCCTGATCCAGGGTCATCCCTAATTGTCCCAGGCCAAAGACCTTGAACCCTCGAAAAGGATGGGCGGCAATGGAAAAGCCTCCGGCAGCCTTTACTTCCTTTTGAAGTTCCTGAGCCGTGATGATTCCTTGTATGGGTTTATGAAGACCAAAAACAAGGATATCCCCCTGGGCTGTGGTGATTTCATTTCCCAGGAATATCTTGATCCCCTGGTCATCGGCCAGCCTTTCCACTTCATCCGGATCCCATAATACCTGATGCTCGGTAAGGCAAAACCCGTCCAATCCGATCCGCCTGGCCTCTTGAACCAAGGCCTGCGGATCGATAGTACTGCAAGGGGATCGGGGGAAGGTATGAACATGCAGGTCTATGCGCATCGGTTCTTCCTTTTACCTGAATCTACTCTCAATAAATTCCTTCTGGTTTAACCCTGGATCCTTTTGGATGGCCTTATTCAGATCTCTCGACAGAATGGCCGGCTCGAGGCATCGGCCGCACTCGATCAGGATTTCGGCTAAATGTTCACAGCCCTGACGCCCGACCTCCCGCATCACCCGTTTGTCCCATCCCGGTTCACGGAGCGACAGGCCCACGGCCGACTGGAGGACCGGCACGGCCTGGGGGCAGACAAAATTGGTATAGCGTTTCATGATTCCATCGATCTTCAGGATCTTCCCATCCTCGATCCGGACCTCCAGAGAAATCTCCATGCCGTAAATATGATCCTCCTGGATACCGTTAAACCGAATGGTGTTGTCATCGACAAACTCGGCGCCGACAATCTGGCTTCGTTGAAATGATATCATAACCGTCTCCTTAGAGGGCCAGTCCTTTCATGATAGGGCTGTCGTCTTGAAAAGATATGCAGCTTCTGATCAACCGGGGATTTGACTTGACCATTTCCCGGGTCATGGCCAATTTTTCTTCCGGGTTGGTGATGGTTTCTCCGGCCTCGACCGCCGGCCGGGTAAAATGGAGTATGACGGCATTACTGCATTCCAATACGGCATCCATCAGGAAAGAATTCCCGGCGGTTTCCCCCAACAAGCCGGCCAGGATCTTACGAAGCCCCGAACCGATACTGACCCCTTTAACTTTTTTTATCTTATCCGAGGCCTCTCGTAAGGAAAGGGGCGCCAATCTTTCCATACAGGCCTCGGCCTCAATGATTTCCAACTCCGGCAACTGAACGATCAAGCGTACCTCGGCTTTGAGCAAATCATCGCTGAGTCGCCAGGAAACCACCAGGTCCCCGTTGGGCTGGGATTCAACTTCAACCACCTTGTTGCGTAAATATTTTAAGGTCATGGCTGCTCCTTTGCATTGATCTTCACCAAGTTCGAGAACTGGGGGAAAATCGAGTCCTCCATCATTTATGATGGCTTACACTATTCTTGGTTCCAAGACAATTGAAAAAATCAGAGCGAAAATCCCTGACAAGAACGAGTCTTCTTCGGGGATCCTTCTGCACGAAGGATGGGATGGGGGCAAGGGCGCTGCGATATTGTCAATAAGCGGATAAAAGGACTATCCAAACCTATTTGAAATTAAGTCTTTGAGCCGGTGCTCCAGCATTAATAGACGTACTCAATTTGTTGAACCGGTTGATCCCGAGTTATAAAATTTCAAAAAGCTTTGGTTAGGCTTTCAGACTGACCATATTAACGAGTTGATCGAAAACCCCGGCATTCGCAGCAGCAGGCTGATAAGTCTGGGCAGCCGAAAGGGAAGATTTACCGTTAAAAAGAATCTCAAAGATGGCCAGTTCTTCCCGGGACAAGGCCCCGTCACCGCTGGTATCCAAAACCGGCACCAGCCCATCAATGATCCCGTTGGCAGGGGAGATGATTTCCTGAGCACTCAATAATTGATTTCCATCGGTGTCTAATTGTGTGAATGCGCTGGGAGAGAGCCCGGCTTCTTCGGGGCTTAGGGACAGATCTCCATTCAGATCCTTGTCAGAGAACATTTTATTTATCGTAAAACCCGCCCCGAATTTCATTTCCTGGGTGTCGATCTGTCCATTGCCATCCACATCCAAGAGGTTCAATATGGAAAGAAAGGAATCGGGTTCCTGGGTTTGTCCCGTATCGGAAGTATAGCCGTTTTGAGGCTCGTAACCATTCATCCGCCCGAATTGAACCGTGAACCCATAGGTGGCTCCATCAATAGCATTCATGGGATCTCCTCCTTTGAATCATAAAGAGTAATCAGAACTTGTCTGGCAATCCATTTAATTCAAGAAATATGCCAGAATCAAAATAAAGGAAGGCTATGGGCAATAGGGTTTAGTTTGAAAATAACAGTTTCAAGATGCAAGATGCAAGTTACAAGTGTGAAAAACCTCAAAATGGCTATGGGTAATAAATAATCATGGAAATCATTCCGCCTATTGCCCCTGGCCCATTGCCTTTAGTCCCTAAGAAATAATTCCCATCTTTGGCGGGAGTCCCTGGGGGACGTGAGGGGTTGGGAAAAGAAATACGAGGCTTCCGATAGGAAAAATTTTCACCCTGCCCGGAAAAGATTGCTCCCGAATAGACCTTCAACAATAGTCCTTCATTTTTTTCTACTCTTCCCCGGAGAACTTAAAAATCTTTCCAGGATCAGATCCAGAATCCTCTGCAAACCTTTCCTGTCGATTCTGACGGTATCATATTTGATCTGATCTTCAATGGCCAACTGGACGGTCCCCCTGATGATCCAGGCGACGGAGCCTGGATTTACGGGCAGGAATTCCCCCGAATTGATCCCTTCTTCCACAATTTTCCGGATATAGCCATGAAACCGGACATGAAAATAGGTGATATCGAAAAAAGGGGCTCCCTGGGGGGGGCCGTAGTAAATGGTGTACATGAGCCTGAAAAAATCCTGGTCTTCAATGACATGGTGAAATATTTTGTCGATAAGGTCCTGGAGTCTGGCCTTGGCGTTTTTGGATTTGTTTAAAAGGGGTTCCAGCAGGGAATCCAACTGGGCAAACTGGGTCCGCATCAGTTCGATGTAGAGCCCTTCCTTATTCCCAAAATAATAATAAAGAGAAGGGGCGGTCGTTCCGGCAGCATCCACGATTTCCCGGACCGTCGTAGCGGCATAGCCTTTTTGGGCAAACAACTGAAGGGCCACCGCCAACAACTGCTTTCTGGAGTCAACCCCCGAACCGTTCTTATGATTTTTTCCGGTCATAAATTCCCCTTGACTTCCTCTATCGTCTATTCTATATAACGTTTGTTATAATGATTTAACCGGCATTAAATATAGGGGCAAGAGATTGATCTTGTCAATACTATTCATAAACAGGAGGGGTACGACATGGAACATATCTGGATGAAACATTGGCAGAAAGGGATTCCCCAATCGTTAACCTTTGAGCAGGGCAAGCGGCCGATTCATGAATATCTCAGAATCCGGGCCAGGGAAATGCCCGATAAAACAGCCATCATCTTTTATGGACGGGAGATCAGTTACCGGGAATTGGACGAAGCCTCGGACCGGTTCGGGAATTATCTGCTCCGACAAGGGGTGAAAAAAGGGGATCGGGTGGCCATCTTTATGGCCAATTGCCCTCAGTATGTCATTGCCCACTTCGGGACCCAAAAGATCGGCGGGATTGTCTGTCCCTGTTCTCCTCTGTTTAAGGAGATGGAGCTGACCTATGAGTTGAACGATGCCGATACGGAGATCCTGGTTACCTGGGACATCCTGATGCCCGTAGCCGGCAAGGTCATCGGGCAAACCAAGGTCAAGAAGGTGGTGGTGACCAACCTGAATGATTTTCTCCCCCCTGCACCGACCCTGCCCCTGGTGGAAGCCATGAAGATCCCTAAGCAGACCATACCCGGGACCGAAGATTTTATGGAGATCATCACCCAAGGCGATGCCGCACCGCCCCAGGTGGAGATCGATCTGGAGGAAGACATCGCCCTGTTCCAGTATACCGGGGGGACAACGGGGCTGCCAAAAGGTTCCATGCTCAGTTATTATGCCGCCCTGTTTAAAACGGCCGCCGTTTGCGCCATTACGGGAATCAACAAAGAAACGATCAGCCTGGTATCCATGCCTGTTTTCCACATTGCCGGGATGCTGGCCGGCATGAACAGTTGTATCTATGCCGGGGGCACCCAGGTCCTTTTTACCCAATTCGATATCAAGGCCACCATGGAAGCCATTCAGCGTTACAAGGCCAACTTCTGGTACAGCGCCGTGCCGATGAACGTCGGCATCATGAATCATCCCGAGGCCCGGAATTATGATTTGAGCAGTCTGAAGCTCTGCCTGACCTCCTCATTCGGGATTGCCCTGACCGAGGAGATTTCCCGCCAGTGGGAGGCCTTTACCGGCGGAGGACTTCTGATTGAAGGGGCCTACGGCCTCAGCGAAACCCACACCGCCGATACCTATGTCCCCCGGGACAAGGTCAAATACGGCACCATGGGGATCCCTGCTTTCGAAGAGGAGTTCAAAATCGTCGATCTGGCGGACCGAACCAAAGAGATGCCCCTGGGGGAGGCCGGAGAGATCGTCTTGAAAAATCCGGGGGTGTTCAAGGGATATTGGAAGAAACCCGAAGAAACCAAAAACACCCTCATCGACGGCTGGGTTTACACAGGGGATGTAGGCAAGTTCGACCAGGATGGATTTCTATACCTTCTGGGCCGGGTCAAGGAAATGATCAAGGTCTCTGGCTTCTCCGTTTACCCGGAAGAGGTGGAGTATATGTTGAATAAATTCCCGGGGGTGGCCCAGTCGGCGGTTATCGGGATTCCCGATCCCCAAAAAATGGAGGTCGTCAAGGCCTTCATCGTCATGCAGCCGGGGAAGACCGCCACAGAGGAAGAAATCAAGGCCTGGGCCAAACAGAACATGTCCCCTTACAAAGTGCCGGCCAAGATCGAATTCCGGACCGCCCTCCCGCTACTCGGGACCGGGAAGATCCTGCGCCGGGCGTTGAAGGAAACGGGCAAGTAGGTCGCAAAAACAGGTCCAAGGTCCAAAGTTCAAAGTTCGGGGTTTAAGTATAAATACTCATGCCCTGTGGAACGCCACGAAGCATAAAAATGCGGATGATTTCTGTGAACATCTCATATTTGATATTACTTTAGGTGTTTGAAACTATGTAAAAGAAAAATATTTTGGGCGCGGATTTCACGGATAAACATGGATAATGCTCTTTATTTCTCAAGAAAACGGGCATCCGTTTTCTTGAGACCGCCATCCGCCGAAAGCGGAGAGCAGGTATCCATCCATTCCTTATTTGAAACTTGGGACTTTGGACTTGGGACTTTCTTCAAAATCAGTGAGGAGCAATTATGCCGTTTGAAAAAGAGCTGGCTGAACTTGAACAAAGAAAAGAAAAGGCCCTCCAGATGGGGGGCCCGAAAAAGATAAAAATCCAGCATGATCAGGAAAAATTTACGGCCCGGGAAAGGATTCCCCGTCTCCTGGATCCGGATACTTTTTTAGAGGTGGGCCGATTTAACTGTTCGGATGTGCCGGGCATGGAGGACAAGACCCCGGCGGACAGTAAGGTGGCCGGGTATGGAAAAATCGACGACCGGACCGTAGCCGTCATCGCTAACGACTTTACGGTCCTGGCGGCTACTTCCAGCCGTGTGGCCGGCCGGAAGGAAGGCGATGTGGAGCATTTGGCAGTCGATAAAGGTTTTCCCGTCATCTATCTGGGAGAGGCGGGGGGGGCTCGGATGCCTGATATCATGGGGGCCAAGGGCCTGGCCTCCTATGGCGGTGGGGGCTTTGATACCTTTTTAAAAATCATGAGCCGGGTTCGCAAGACCCCCATGATTACCGCTATCATGGGAGAATGCTACGGCGCACCCACCTGGATGGCCTGCCTTTCGGATTTCGTGGTCCAGGTCAAGGGGAGCGCCATGGGCGTTTCCGGTCCCAGGGTCCTGGAGTTGGCCATCAGTGAAAAGATAACGGACGAGGAATTAGGAGGCTGGAAAGTCCATGCCGAAATCACCGGCAATGCCGACCGGGTGGCGGAAAACGAGGAGGAATGTTTTGCCCTGATCCGGGAATATCTCTCCTATATGCCTTCCCATTGTCAAGAGCGTCCGGCAGTAAAACCCGTCCCCGAAGGCTCAGGCAGTGAAATGGACCGGATCCTGGAAATCCTGCCTGAAAAAAGAAACCGGGCCTATGACATGAACAAGATCTTGCGTACCGTCGTGGACGGCGGCATCCTGTTTCCCATCAAACCCCTCTTTGCCAAGAGCATCATCACGGCCCTGGCCCGCATCGGAGGCGAGGTGGTGGGCATCGTGGCCAACCAACCGTCCTTCAAGGCCGGAGCGATCGACACCACCGGCATCGACAAGGTGATCTCCTTTCTCGTCCTTTGCGATTCTTATAACATCCCGCTCCTCTTTTTCGAGGATACGCCGGGGTTTCTGGTAGGCCGGGAGGCGGAACGCAACCGGGTGGGGGCCCGGGTCATGAATTATATGAATGCCCTGGGACAGATCACCGTACCCAAAATCACCGTCATCGTCCGCAAGGCCTACGGGATGGCCTTCTGGAACATGGCCGGTTCAGGCTGTGCAACGGAGTTCATCGTGGCCTGGCCGACGGCCGAGATGAGTTTTGTCGGGCCGGAGATCGCCGCCAATGTCGTCTTTGCCGGGAAAATGGAGAGTTCTCCGGAATTAGCCGCTCAAAAAGAACAATTCGTCCAACAGATGATCCTGGACAGCGCCCCCTACTCGGCTGCCGGCATGCACTATATCCATGATGTCATCGATCCGAGAGAGACCCGGAATTTTATCCTCCGCGCCCTGGAGATCTGCCAGGACCGGCGGACCGAAGGCCTCGGTAAACACCTTTTAGCCAACTGGCCCACGAAGTTTTAGCGGTTTCGA
>CAZVHO010000058.1:0-2104 GCA_964627515.1 uncultured Thermodesulfobacteriota bacterium
GTTAGGAAGGAGGTGATAAAAAATGAACCATCCGGTGAGATTGATTAAGTTAGCGGCCTTATTATCCGCGCTTTGCTTTTTGTTTGTCTTTGGCATGGGGTGTTCCAATATGAAGGAAGCCACGGCAGCACCTGTTAAGGTAACGCCTGTTCCTCCGGCTGCTCCCCAAGCGGCACCCAAGCCGACCGTAGACTATGGTAAGATAGAAGGAGCAGCCAAACGGGCGGAATCGGCGGCAACTTTGGCCGAGGCGGCCGCCAAAAAGGCCGAACTGGCCGCCCAAAAGGCTGAGATAGCCAGCGGTAAGGCCGAGAAGGCCGCCGGCAAGGCGGAAGCCATGGCCAATAAGGCGGAGTCCATCTTTATGAAAAAGATGAAAAAGTAACCAACCTTCATTTATCCTTATCCTGAAAGGCCGATAGGTGCAAAGACGACTTATCGGCCTTAATTATTTTTACTCCCTTTTGGTTATTCCAAAGCCACGGGAATTTCTTCGACGCCGATCCGGACTTGTTTGACCCCTTCAACCTGCCGGGCAACTTCGATCAAGTCGTTCATAATCCGGTGTTTTCCGCTTGGAAAAATGCCGCCGGTTTCGAAGCTTCCGGTAATTTCTATAATCCCTTTTTCGGCCTTCACCTCCAATTCCAATCCCTTGGTGAGATCATGACCGGCTAAGGCGGCCTTGACCCGGCTGGCCAAAAGAAAATCTTCAATAACCGCTCGAGATTCTGGGGACTCCTGGAACTCCGGTCGGGCTAAGGTACAAACGATCATTTCGCAGGCGGTTTCCATGGTGATAGCGTCCAGATTGATCACCAGGTCGTATAAGGAAGGGTCCCGCCAATCGACATTATATAAAAAACGGGTCCACCTGATGCGGCTTTCATCCATTTTTTCTATGGTTTTTTTCGCTTCTTCCAGGGATATTTTTTGGGTCTCAGCCAATTTTCGAGCCCGCCGATCCAGAGGGGCAATCACCCGAACTTTTAAGACTTGGGGGACCCCTTTCAATAAAAGATGCCCGGCATGACCATGATAAACAAAAGACCCTTTTGGTGCCCTTTCGGCCAGAGCCAATTGGATGGCCGCCAAATAGAGCCCCCTTTCCGGAGAAGGGCCTGGGATCAATCCTTTGGTTTTTTCAAGTTGTTTCAGGAGAAGGGATTGGGATATCCCAAAACGATTGGAAGCCTCCCGCAAAATCTCCTGGCTGATTGCCGGGATGGCCAATCGTTCCGAAAGGCATTTAGCCAAAGATTCCCCACCGCTCATAGTCCCTCTGGAAATAGTTACTATAGCCATCTGTTCTCCTTATGCCTTGGAAAGGTTCTTAAATTGCCATTCTGAGAATTTAGCGCCTCAAGCGAAGCGATCCTTCTTCAGCCGGTTAATCCCAGGGCCTTTATGACCAGGTCCCGGAGCTGGGAAAGCTTAAAGGGCTTGGCGATAAAATCATAGGCCCCTATCTTCAGGGCTTCCCGGGCTTTTTCCACGGTGGCGAATCCGGTGATAATGATGACCTTGGTCTCCGGAGAAACCTTCTGAACCATCTTTAAAATCTCAATCCCGTCCAATTCTTTCATCTTGAGGTCGGTGATTAAAACATGAAATTTTTTTGCCCCAAATCGTTTAACCGCCTCATTGGGATCGGTAAAGGTCTCAATGTCGAGGTTCATTTTTTCCAGGGTGGAACGTAAGCGTTCACAAACGATCGGTTCATCATCCAAAATCATGACACTGAAAATTTTGTCCATAGGCCCTCCGGTCCAGGGGCGTACCATTTTAAATTATTTAAATTTCTTGGCCGCCTTGTCCACCAATTTGACGATTTCTTCCAGTTTAAATGGTTTGGTCACAAACTGGGCATTTAAAAATTCTGCTTCCCGAGCCCTTTCAATGGTGGCATACCCGGTAATGATAATGGCTTTGGTATCCGGCTTATTGTCTTTGAGGTATCGTAAGACATCCAACCCGCTGGGTCCGCTCATTTTCAGATCGGTCACCACAACCTGGAAATTTTTTTCCTCCAGCCGTTGTAAGGCCTTTTGGCTGTCGGTGAATACCTCCACCTGGAAACCTGCTTTTTCCAGGACCGGTTGCA
>CAZVHO010000058.1:2204-9467 GCA_964627515.1 uncultured Thermodesulfobacteriota bacterium
GGTATTTTGCTCCTGCCCGTTCTTCAGGAATTGATCGGCAAAAAAATCAATATCCGTTTCATGGCGCAGCAGTACATCCAATTGCCGCGTAAAGCCTATTAACCGCCCGATCAGTCGAAACTTATCTTCCATCAGGGACCGTTCGACCTTTTTTATTCTGGCGGTGATTAATTCCCCTTTACTCTCTACGGCAAAGTCGTTTTGGGTGAGTATCTGGGACAATAACTTTACCCTCCGGGTTCGCCGGGTAAATTCCGTGACCCCGCCATAGAAACGAAAATAGATATAATTGCTGTTCCGATCATCGGACATGTTCCCATCGATCAGGTTGTAATGATATCCCAGGCCCAGATTCAGGTTGATATATTCCCTGGAAACAATGGCCAGATTTACGTTAAGCCGGTCTGCGGAAAGGGCCTGGGTAGAGGGGAGACGGGTAAAGCTGGCCATAAATCCCTTCAGATCCAGATCAACCGGTTGGGATTGCCATACCCCGGGAGCGATCAGGGCCGTTAACAAGATCGAAAGGGGCGCACAGGTGATCTCTTCTAAAGATATTTCCTTGGAGGAAATCCCCTGTTTGATCCCCCCCCCAATATCGAGAACCGTTAGATCCAGGGGGATGGGGAGCTTCAGTTTGGCCAAAGAGTGAATAAACTTTAACTGGCTGGGGTGAATACCCAGGGCGATTTTTCGCACCGCCATTTCGTGGGCGAACCGAATGATGTCATGGAAGGTTTTACAGTGGACCGGATCGAATGTGTTGGATTGAGGATCCGTCATCTGCAGGGAGGATACTTTTTTGAGCAACCTTCTGAGCAGCTTAAATTCATAAGTCTCTTCATAGGGTATTTTTTCGATCAGTTGGGCGGTCAAAAGTTCTTTGGCAATCCCCTGATAGATTACATTTTCTTCGGCATCGACGGTTACTTCCATCCCGGGTTTTAAGATCCGGGTGGCCGACGCGGTATCCACAATGGTGGGAACCCGAAATTCCCGGCAGATGGTGGCCATATGCCCGGTAACGGCCCCGATATCGGTTACCACCGCACTGGCCAAGGGGACGATTTTGGACATTCTGGGAGAAGTGTGTCTCAGGACCAGCACGGCCCCGCGGGGAAACTGCCTACCTTCTTCCTCTGATTGAACCTGGAAAACGGTTCCGGCCCCGATACCTCTACTGGCAACAACCCCCGTATCTTTTAAGAGGATCGGATATTTTCGGGCTGCCGTGATCAATAGGGTTTTATCTATTTTTAATTTTCCCGAAAATTGAAGGGGCCTGGCCTGGAGATAGGTGAGCCGCCCTTCTTGATCGATGGTCCATTCGATATCCTGGAAGGATTTCATATAATGTTCGATGCGGATGGCCCCTTCGATGATCTCCCGCATCAACGAGGCGTTCAGACAGGATATTTCCTGCTTTTCCGGAGAAACCGGGACCAGGGCGATCCCTTCCCTTTCTGAAAGGGCGTATTGTTTGGACTTTCTTCCGATACGTTGCCACAAAACGGGGTAGGGGAAGGTCTTGGAAACCTTGTATTGATCCACCTCCCCTTCGCCGTCGACCACCAGCTTGCCCAATCCCCAACAAGCCGAGAGGACCATTTCTTCCCCTTCCACCCCGGCGGGATCGGCGGTATAAATAACCCCGCTGACCCGAGAGGAGATCATGGGCAGGCAGCCAACAGCCATAGCCATTTCCTGCTGCTGGATGCCCCTTTCTTTTCGATACCTAATGACCTGGGGGGAAAACAAACTGGACACGACCTGTTTGTAACCAGATTCTATTTGAGAGGCGGGAACGTTTAAAACCGTGGTATACTGGCCGGCATAACTGATTGGACTGTCTTCCCCTACGGCACTGCTGCGGACCGCCCAGCGATCAGAGGAACGATGGTCCCCGGAGAGAAGGATTTTGCGAATCGCTTTCCTGATCTCCGGAGGAATTTTGGCTTGAAGTATCCGTTCCCTCAATTCATTGGCCTTTTCCTCCATAACCTCCTGGTCGAACCGGCCTTCACTTAAAGAAGCCACCCTTTCTTCAAGACGGTTGTATTCGATAAATTGCTTGAAGGCATAGGTGGATAGGACAAACCCTTCCGGGACCTTCAAACCCAGGCGGTTTTGAAGTTCCCCAAGGGTAGCCATTTTTTCCCCCACGTAATCGGACATTTCTTTGGTCAGCTCCCCTATGGGATAAATGGTTTCCCCTTTAGGGAGATGGAAACGGGAATCCAATTCCCCCTGGATTTCTATTTTCGCTTTTTCAAACACATCAAAAAGGGCCAGGTATTTTTTAGAGGTCATCAGATTGAGATCATAGACGATCTTATAGACCACCTCCTCCAATTGGGCGATAATGGTCTCGATGTAGTGTTTATCAAAAAGATAATCCCCGCCGAGTTTTTCGCCCATATCGGCCATGAGGTCCAGGGCCTGGTTGTTGTAATCCAACAACTCCCGAAAGGTCTGAAAAAGGAACTGAAGGGACAGCTCTTCTTTCTGTTTTTTACGGCCCCAAAAATATGTCAACGGGTTAACCATGGAGGACTCGAAAAAACCCGTCATTCCCGCGCAGGCGGGAATCCAGGCAGCGCACAAGCATATAAAAACACTGGATTCCCGTTTTCACGGGAATGACTGAAAGAGACGATTTAGGATTTTTTAAAAACTTGTCAACCATGAAGAGTTGAACCTTCTTTAAAAACCTTGCTATGATTAATGTCCCCCCTTTGAGGTAAAAACGATCCCGATCAAAAGACCGCTGAAGGTGGCGATAATCACGGCCAGGATGCCGTACAATAACCCTCTTTGATGAGCAACCTCCGATATCAGGGCCGGGAATCCCGCCAATTTCACCTCAATGGTGCTGGAATGGAGCAGCGAGCCCTTTCCTTCCTGAAAAGCGATTAATTCCAGGCTGTAGGTTCCCGGATAGATTTTGGAAGGGAGGGTCAGCACGGCATCGGCCTGGTCCCACTGTCCTTTTTCCAATGGTTTAATTCGGACCGTTCCCTCAAAGATGTGGTATAGACTATCTGCCTCCTTTAATTTAATCAATTCATTGATGAGCTGGTGCCCGTCTTTCGGGTCTTTATTTTGCAGGGATCCGGAAAGGAAGGACAGGTAATCCAGCCCCATAGCCTTTACAGACCATCCGGTTTCAAGGGCCGCCTGCTTTTCAGAGGTCCAAAGGAGATAGACCTTGGGTAAATTCTGAAAATGCACCTGTTGCACATTCATCCATAATCCTCCCACCCTTCCCTTCTTCATGAGGACCAAATCTTCCCGGGGACCGATGATCCGCAAGGCGACCTTTGCACCAAAGGGGACTACGGCCCGAACGGTTACTTTTTTCCCGGAGAAAAAACTACCGATCCGGATGGTCTTGGGTTGAATCACATCGATACCGATGGGAGAGCTTTGGCCATAAACCGCGGGAATAAGAAAAGCCCAGAAAAAAACCCCGACCCCAAAAGAATGGATCAATCCTTTTAGTGACAGCCGGTCCATGATTAATGGCCTCCTTTATAGGATAATAGTAAATGGGGAGTCAGGACAAGCCCCAACAACATCTGCACCATGACTACCAGGATGATGACGGCCAGAAGAATTTTGATCTGGTCTCCTTTTAACCGTTTGCTGAAGCGTGTCCCGATCTGGGCCCCGATCGAAGATCCGATCAGAAGGATGAGGGCCAGGATGAAGTCCACGCTATGATTGATGTGGGCTTGCATGATGGTGACATTGACACAGGTAAAAAAAATCTGGAAGAGGCTGGTGCCCACGACGACATGCATGGGCATTCGCAGCATATAGACCATAATGGGGACCATGATAAAGCCCCCGCCCACGCCCATGATGGCCGCCAAAACACCAACCAGACCGCCGAGCAGCAGGGGGATGATAAAAGAAATATGGATTCCGGATTTTGTGAAATTGATCTTGAAGGGTAAACCGGTCATCAAACGGGCATAAAAAGAAGGGGGTTTTTGAGACGAAAAGGGAGTTTCCTCAACCAGAGGGGCTTTTTTAAGGCTTTGCAGACTCTCCCAAAACATATAGCCGCCGATGATACCCAGCATGGCCACATAGGTTATCTTGATGACAAAATCGGCATTCCCCGTGGCCCTCAGTATTTTTACCAGTTGAACCCCGAAGGTTCCTCCCAACAAACCGCCGAGTAACAGGACGATCCCCATCTTGAAATCCACATTTCCCAGGCGGTAATGCGCATAGGTCCCGGAAGCCGAGGCGGCTACAATCTGGTTGGAATCGGAGGCAGCGGCTACAGTCGGCGGGATGCCGAACATGATTAACAATGGAGTGAGCAGAAAGCCTCCTCCTACACCGAAAAGACCTGATAAAAATCCAACCAGGCCGCCCAGGCCCAATAAAAAAAAGATGTTGATACTGCTCGCGGCTATGGGCAGATAAATGTAAAAGTTCATTCCCTATCTCTCCTTGGGTTTTGGAATACAAACCATAAAGGTACTGCCTTGGTTTAGCTGACTTTTCACCAGGATTTTCCCTCCATGTTTTTTAATAATGCTGTAACTGGTAGAAAGACCGAGGCCGGTTCCTTTTTCTTTGGTGGTAAAAAAGGGATCGAATATTTGCTCTATGACCGACTGAGGGATGCCAACCCCGGTATCGCTCACCTCGATGCAGGTAAAATCGGGGGCATCGGTTTTAACCTGGATTTCAAGGGTCCCACCCTGGGGCATGGCCTGAATAGCGTTGATCAACAGGTTGAGAAAAACCTGTTGCAGTTGGCTGAAATCTCCTTGAATTTTAGGGTCCTCTGTTTCAGGAGCATAATGCAATTGAATATTGTTGAGATCCATTTCATTCCGGGCCAGGTTTATTGTGGAACTTAACAGTTCTTTGGTGGAAACGGGTACAAAGGTAGGCTGTCCCATACGGGTAAAATCCAGGAGGTTCCGGACCGTCCCGCTGGCTCGTTCGGCTTGAGTGTATATGTCCTGAAGCCGTTTTCTTTTTTCCTGATCGGAAAGAATCTCCAGGTCATCGATCAAGGACTCCGTGGTGATACAGATGTTGTTGAGGGGGTTGTTCAACTCATGAGCGATGCCGGAAGTCAGGGTGCCGATAGCTGCCATTTTCCGGGATTGGATGTATTGCTCCTGATTCTTTTGCAATTGGTCCATCATCCAGTTGATGGCCATGGCCAGACGGGAAAATTCATCCTTATATCTTTTCGCGGCCGTTATGGGGGTATAATCGCCTTTGGCGATACGCATGGTGTAATCGACAAAGCGGTTCAAGGGTTGAACGATCTGCTTGGCCAGAAAATTGGCCAGATAGACCACCACCCCCAGGAAGATAATCAGAAAGGCAAGGGGCAATTGACGGGACAGGCGGGTTATTTCTTCCACTTGTTTCCGTTCCTGATCGACTAAATTCCGGGCCAATGAGATCATCTCGGCCCCATGCTGTCTCAGTTCGGTTTCAATTTCAGAAAGACGTGGAGCTTGGCCGGCCTTCCGGCCTGGTTCGGTTCTTAAAAAGTCTAATAATTTTTCATAGCGGTCCAAATGAGAGATCATCATATTTAAATGACCCTGGCCGACAACGGCCGTGATGCTTTCGGCCTTTTGTTTAAGGATCCCCCTGGCCGTCTGGATGTCTTCCAGGGCATCGGGCAGGTTGGTTCGATAGAGAAAAAAGTTTTTCTCATATCTTCGGGCCTGTTGGATTTCAAAGGTATAATTATTGAGTGTTTCCATAAATTGGACCTTTTGATCGATCCGGAAGCTCAATATCAGGTAGGTGATACTGACCCCGGCTGAAAAAAGGAAAAGGAAAAAGAACCCCAGAACAATCTTGGTCCGGATATTCATGGTAGGTCTTTCCGTCAGACCTTTCTGGGCCTCGGCCAAGGCCGGTTGATCCAACGGCAGGCCGGAAACTTCTGCGATCCGAGCGGGCTTCATGGAAGAGAAGACGGAATGATTTTCTTTCATTTTTCCTCTCAGGCAAAGGCCTGATAATCGCCGGCCAGAAAGCGTTCGACGTAATGACGCCTGACGGATTCGTTGGCCATCAACATATCTAATTGACGGGCGCAGCCCATGAGTTTACCCAGGAGTTCCAGGCCGGCTTCCGAAGACTGCCTGGGATAGCCCCGCAGCCAGGCCGTTACCAGATCCCCCCGGAGGTCCACACTGAAACGGGAAGACAAAAGGACCTCTCTTAAAAACCGGGCCCGTAAATCCCGCCGCTCACGGCTTCCCCCTCCACCCTGGAAGCGGAAATTAACATAGTTGTTTTCGGTGACCGGGCCGATCAGGCTGTCCACCATGGCATAGTGATAGGCCAGACGGA
Organism: uncultured Thermodesulfobacteriota bacterium; assembly: GCA_964627515.1. GTDB lineage: Bacteria > Desulfobacterota > RBG-13-43-22 > RBG-13-43-22 > RBG-13-43-22 > RBG-13-43-22. The sequence goes on from CAZVHO010000058.1 coordinate 8,556, forward strand.
TATTGAGGTTCAGATAATCCGGTCCCACCAGCAAGTAATTCGGGTCCCCCAATTTCCGCATGGCCCCCATGTCCTGGCCTAAGGAGGAGACCATAACCGAGGCGAACCCTTTCAAGTCGATTTCCCGGCGTCCGGCCCAACTGACCTGGGGATGGACCATGCCCCGCCAGAGGGCCTGGAAGGGAAGGGATCTGATTTCCTCTGGCCGGACTTCTTTTTTGGACACGGCCTCCGGGGCCAGGGCATTCCCCAATTCCCGGACGTACAGGTCAAGGCCCAGGGGAGAGGCAAAACGGCGGGTAGGGGTTTGCCTTTTCCGGGTCTCCTGGTCCCCCACCTCAAAAAAGGCGGCCACCCCTTTTTCATGGATAAAGCGGATCAGGTCGTGGACCGATTCACAACTTTCCGGTTTGAAATGACGGGCCTGGGGGTCCGTCAAATTCAATTTAAGGATCAGGGCACTCAAAGGGCTTGAAGGACGGTTGATCTTCGGTTGGGCCATTCGGGCCAGGGTCCTTTCCCGGATATCCGGCCAGGGTTGGCCTGTAAATACCTGGCGATGACTGGCATCCAGACCGATCATGGCCCCTGAAGTGAGCTTTTCCGTGGCCCCTGACAGTCCGAACAAAGAAGGGACGGCAAATTCTCGGAGCAGAGTAGCGGCATGGCCGGTGGGCTGCCCCTGTTCAGCAATAAAGCCGGTCAAAAGGGGAAGAACCGAGGCGATCTCCGGGACGGCCTGGGGGACCACCAGGATAACCCCTTCGGAAACCAAAGGGAATTCCCTGGGATCGAGGATAACCTGGACCGGGGCAACGGCCCGGCCGGGGAAAATAGTCTGGCCGCCGGACAGGATGGGCCGTTCCTGCGGGATGGTACCCCCCTGTTCCGAAGGGGCAATCAACTTCAAAG
>CAZVHO010000058.1:9567-13444 GCA_964627515.1 uncultured Thermodesulfobacteriota bacterium
CCGGGGTCTTTCCGGTCTACCCGGAAGAGGTCAGCCGGGGCCAGACCGGCCACCATATCGCCGGCCAACCCCCAGGTGGAACTGATAAGCAGTTGATCCTGGTCGGGTTGGGCCGGGTCCTGGGTATAGATGACCCCGGCACTTCGGGCCTCGATAATGGGGATGAACAATACGGCCATGGGAGTGGCCACTTCGGTAAACCCTCCCATAAGGCGGTAGGTTATGGCCCGCTCGCTGAAGCGGCTGGCCAGGACCCTTTGATAGGCCGTAACCAATTGGGAGAAAGGGACATTTAAAAAACTCTCGAATTGTCCGGCAAAGGTTAACGTCCCGTCTTCCCCGATGGCACTGGACCGGACCGCCCATCTCTGAACAGGGGTCCCAAAGGCCGCACCCCCTTCCCGGATGGCTCCGGCGATGGGCAGGGGGACATGGGCCTTGAGGAGGATATCCCGGATCCGGTCGGCCTTGGCTTTAAATCGTCCCCGGTCGCTGCTCACCTCGAGGGTATCCAACAGGGCGCGGATCTCGGCAGCCAGGACCGGATCGGACATGAAGGCCTGATAGGCCTCAGCCGTAACGGCAAACCCCAAAGGTATGGCCTCGGGCAGGATCTTTTTTAGTTCCCCCAAATGGGCGGCCTTGCCCCCCACTTCCTGGCTGTGGCCCAAACCGATTTCGGAAATCTTCCTGACCCAGGTTGGCTCGGCCCCTTTCTGAGAGGTTTCCAGGGATTCCTGGATGGACTGCTCAAGCTTTAAATAAGCCGCATACAAGGCTTGAAACCGGCCGTTGGCTAAATAATTAAGGTCTTCAATCATCAGAAGGGTGCCTTCCAGCAAGTCCCGGATCTGATGTTCCAGAGAGGCCGATCCCAGGGGTAAAAACCGCAGGTCTGCCTCCAGGTCAGCCATGGTTTCTAAAAGACGGCTGTTCCCGCCTAAAAGGGATTGAAGCCCCTGATATTTCTGTCGGGCCTCCATAATTCCTGCCCCGGATGCACTCCTCTTGAGGATCGGTTTGGGGTCCATCAACTCTTGGGATCAGGTCGGGAAAGACCTTTGTATCCCATTGATTCGGCCGCCTTGACTATAACATCCCTCAAGTCGCCGGGCTTAAAGGGCTTGGCAATAAAATCAAAGGCCCCCTTGCCCAGGGCTTCCCGGGCGACCTCCACCGTGGCATAGCCGGTGATCATGATCACCTTGGTCTCTGCCGATCGGTCCTTGACCTTTTCCAGGATCTCAATGCCGTCCATATCATCCATGCGGATATCCGTCACGACGATATCAAAGGTCTTTTCCTGGATCCGCTCCAGGGCCTTGACCGGATTTTCAAAAACCTCGACCTCTGCTCCCATCTTGGTCAAGGCCGGTCCCAAACGTTTCCCCACAATAGGTTCATCGTCCAGGATGAGAATCTGTATTTTCTTTTCCATTTCCTGCCTCCTTATCGGGTCTGCGCCTTCTTCCGGAAAAAGGTCCTGCCCCCGATTTTGATCATTAATGAACTCCCCAGGCAATACCGGTCTTCTTCAGAAGACCCCTGATTTCATCAGCCGATTTATTATCGTAATATACCTCAAAGAGGGTTTGATCTTTCTGCCGATCCCAGTCAAACCAATCGGCCCAGGCCTCCATCCCCGGCCGGAGTTCAGGCCCCCCTTCCCAATGGAGAAAAAAATGATTTAATTTCCGGATACTGGTTAAGACCGCATCTACCCTGATCTTTTCTGAAGGCGAAGAATTCATCAGGAAAAGGGTGCTTCGGTCAAAGACCAGGAGCATTGGAGAAGGGTTATCACCAGAAAAGGTTCCCAAAAGCAAAGGGGAGGGCTCCGGTTTTTCCCCAAAGGGACTTCCAAAGAAAGCCGGCCTTTGGCCTGTAGGGCCAGGGTTTCCCGTCTTCGATATGGATTTCATCCTGAACCTCATTTCCCCCAGGTCAACCGCATAGAGGGGAAAAGGCCCCTTGATCTGGAAGGCTGTCCCCTCTTTTATCCATTGAGGCCCGGCCTGGGTCGGAATGAGCCAGTCCAGGACCCGATCATGGGCTTGATATAATCCCTGGCGTAGGGTCATCGCGGTCTGTGCTTTTTCCCCTAACGGCCCCGGTCTATTTGGCACATCCTGCGGGTCCAGCAGATTCAGAAGGCCTTTGATCATCCGGTATTCCGGTTCTTTCAGCAGGGCCTTCAGTTCCTGAAGGCCGGATTCTTCCTGCAGGGCCATCCATTCCCGATTGGCCGGCCCCTGTTCCATCAACGGTTCCCCTTCTAAAGCCCCAAAGGTGATTCCAGGGCAGGGTTCCGGCAGGACCTCCCGGCGGTCCGGGGTCCAATGTTGAAGATAGGCAGTAGCGCACTCTTTTAACTGGTCCAACCAGGGATACATCCCGTCATCCCCGTCCTTTTCCAGCAGGCCTTGATCGTAAGCCACTGTATAAGCCATTTGAAAAATCTGGCCCATGGTGGCGTAAAGGTACTGGCGATCGAAGATATACTCCCCTTTTTCTTTTTCCCTGAGATCGCCGAGCAGGTTAAGACAGGCCCTTTGAGCCTTTAGAAGATGCCGCCACCTGGTCAGCCGGAGCTTGAGATATAAGTGGGTATCTTCTTTTGGCCCCGGACTGAGCCATTTGGGGAGCCAGGACATGGAGAGCCTTTCCTTAAATTTTCGATTTCGGATTTCGGATTTCGGAATTTTAAAAACCCACCTCTATAGAGGCTCCGTAGGGGCGGGTTTTAAACCCGCTCCTATGGCTAAAAAAAGTTTCAAGTTTCAAGTTGCAGGTTGCAAGTGTAAGAACCTTGGACCTTGGACCTTGAATCCCGCTTTTAAGAACCCGGTTGACTGTAAGCCAGGGTCATGTGAATCTTCCTCCGGGCCAGATAGGCTTTTATGACATTATAGAGGATGACGACAACCCCGCAAATACCGCTAGCAAAAAGGAGATATTTGCTGCCGTTGTTAAACCAGGGGTCGAACCCGGGATCGATATTGAGGAACCCCAATTGGCGCAGGTACATGGGGATGGAAATGGCCCGGCTTAAAACACAGAGGAGGATGATCAGGCAGGTGACCATGCGGATGTACTTTTCGCCGACCACCTTAACCCCATAAGCCCCGATGTAAACGCCGACCAGGGAGCCGGTCATGAGCAGCATGGTCAACCGGATATCGACAAAGCCCTCCCAGGCATAACTCAAGGCCCCGAAGGCCCCCATAAACATGGCCAGGTAAAGTTCGGTTCCGGCCGCCACGGCCGTGGGTACCCCGAAGACATAGATCATGGCCGGCACACCGATAAAGCCACCGACCCCGATGGTCCCGGCCAAATACCCGGTGGCCAAACCGACAGGCAGGAGGACCCACAGGGAGACCCGGACATCGGCGGTTTTAAAGGTTATGAAGGGAGGAATGTGCATACGGGCCAAAAACTCCACGATTTTTCTGGAAGGGCCGGCCCCTTCCTCGGTATTTTTCATCAGGTCTCGTAACATGGAAAAGGCCACTACGGTCAGGATGCTGACAAAAACAACGCTGATATAGAGGTTGGCCCCGGCCCCTTTGGCGGCACCGTGTCCGTCGCCTCCCCCGTGAAACAGAAGGCTGTTGATCCAGACCGCCACCCGGATACCCACCACGGCCGTGATGAGAAGAAAAAGTCCCAGCCGCTTATCGACATTACCCATCTCCCCATGTTTTTTTGAACCCATCATGGCCTTGCCGAATTTGTGGGTAATATTACTGGCCACGGCCACAACCCCGTTGACGTTCAAATTCATCATCCCCGGGGTCATAAAAAAAGCCCCGCCGCTGCCGATAAAGCCGCTCAAGACCCCGCCGATGAATCCCAGGACGATCACCTGGATGGC
>CAZVHO010000058.1:13544-15262 GCA_964627515.1 uncultured Thermodesulfobacteriota bacterium
TACGGCCACCAGGATCAAGAAAATCAGGGATTTAATAATCTCTTTTCCTCCCAGGAAATATTTCTCCTGCAATTCGTCCGAGGAGATCACCGGGACCCGTATCCGCCCGCCCAAATAGACCTTCAAGTCCCGAAGCAGGCGGATCCGGGCAGCCTTGGATTTGCCGAGGAAGAGATCTCCGATAACCACCAGACTGTAGTTAACATTTCGACTGATGGCAGACGATAAGGTCTGGAAGTTGCCCTGAATGAAATGGCTGCCTCCGGATCTGCCCTGGCGGATCAGTTCTTCCAAGACGTTGCTCAAACCCCCGTCCTCGATCCTGGGCTTCTCGGGGGTATCCTCTTCAATGCCTCCGGTGTATTCGGGTTCTTCCCTGGCGGCCGAACCAGATGGGATTGCCCCTTCTTCGGCGGTTTCGGCAGCCGCTTCCTCCGAAGGGAGGAAACGTAATAATTCAATGGCCGCACCCCAGCGCTGGGCCACCTGATTGATCTGGGTAAACGTTTCGGATTGGGGATTATAGGCCTCCTGTATCCAGAGGATATTGGTTTCGGCCATGGTAGCCAGCACTTCCTTGACCCCCGGAACCTCGGCCAGGACCTCCGGGATATGGTTGGCCACCTGGGCCTGCCGGGGCATATAAGTGACGGTGACCACCCCCTCATTGGCCGAAACGGTCAGGTCAGCCTCGGACGTCCGGGCATCCAGGGCCAGTTTCAGCCTGGTCCGGGCTGCCAGACAATAATGGTCCATACTTTTCAGGGAGGCCGGGGTCGGGCGAAAATCAGGGAGTTCGGCCAGGGAACAGAGGGCCGCACTGGTGTTGGCCAGGCTCATGTGCTCCAGATTGAGAATCAGGTCATACTGTCTGGGATCATTGATGTCCTGCCCGTGAATCAGATGGACCCAGGTTTCAATATCCTGGTCCACCTGCTGAATAAATTTTTCGGTCCTGGGCCGGTCCAACCGCATCTGCTTCATGATCGTTTGAATGCGATATTCCTTGTTGGAGACCAGGCGGATCCGAAAGATATGGGAAACATTGGGCATCAGAAAATGCCCTCCCCGGCCGTGATAGACCAGGTTCCCCTCCCCGGCCTTTTCACAAATTCCGGCGGTAATAAAGGCTAAATATCGTTCTTTCAGGCGGGCCAGGCGTTCGGTTTGGGCCGGGCTTTTAATGATCGACATCTCCAGTTTTCCTATGGGGATCCCCGCTACCGTGCCCTGATCCGTCAACTCTTCACGACTCAGGCAGGGATAGCCCAGTTTCCGGGCCAGGTCTTCGGAAACTTCTTTCCTTAAGCTCGCCGAGGTACTTGAAATAATAATGATGGCCATGGTTATATTCCTTCCTTTTTAATCTTCCGTTCGGTTGCCATACTCCTATCCTCCTTGGGCCTGACGATGACGATTTGACTTTCCACACTGTTTCGTAAGGACTCGATCCGGTGGATTAATTTTTGATATTGCGGGTCCGGAACCGGTGGGACCGCGATGATGATCTCTGAAATATTATGTTCCCTGGTAAAATGACCAACCGTTTCCAGATAGGCTTCATTGGAAGAGAACAGTTCCAGGTTGACCTTTTCCCCCCTGGCCTGCTGAACCAGGATATCAAAGGGCTTGGGCCAGGGTTCAACCTTTTTGGTCGGCGCGGTTTCGTCGCCCTCCGGAGCAGGCGAAAAAATTAAAAATAGAATTTTGGTGGGATT
>CAZVHO010000058.1:15362-31556 GCA_964627515.1 uncultured Thermodesulfobacteriota bacterium
TTTCGTCGCCCTCCGGAGCAGGCGAAAAAATTAAAAATAGAATTTTGGTGGGATTCCTTTTAGCGAATTCGATGGCAAAATAGGCCGCCGATAAGGAAAGTGTGGAAAAGTTCTCCATGGGGACTAAAATTTTATGCATAGCTGACCTCGCCCACTAGGTTTTACAAATACCGTGCCATTGTTTAATATGATTGAAAATCAAGTAGTTATAAAAAAAGAGGTTGAAATGGGAAAGATAGCCGGAAATTAATGATTCAAAATAGAACGATAGAGACAGGGAGAAAAATCGGTCTTTAATGAAAAATAAATTTATATTAAATAGTTATCTAAATAAGGGCGATGAATTTGAATAGGTTTCAAAATGGAACAGAGTAGCGAGGAGAAAGCCGGTTTCATTTGGAAGAGGGGCAGACACGATATAGACAGGAAGAAGGATGTAAAAGACCGGACGGCCCTCCCTACAAAGAGGGGACGATGGCTTGCTTGGAAGAAGGGTCTTTGCTGTATGAAGCCAGGGTGGCCGCAGCCTGAACACAGATTTCTTCTTTTAAAAACTCCGGTTCCAGGACCCGGGCATTGGCTCCCCAACCCAGGATCCAGTATTTGATCTCCTCAGATCCCGCCACGTTGGCCTCGAATAGCAACGATCCATCTTCTTGCGTCTCAAGTTTCTGACTCTCATGCCAGATCTTTTCCTTGATGTATCCGGCCACCTGGGAAGAAAACCATATTTTTACCGGTGTAGGTTCTCCCTGAAAGATCCCGAAACTCGCTCTCAGAAATTCATTCGGATCAAAATCCCCGGGCACCTCAAAGGTCTCTCTGATCTGGTGAAGCATCTTGATCCGGTCCAGGGCAAAGATCCGTACTTCCCGGCGATAATGACAGAACCCTATCAGGTAGAATGTTCCGTTGAAGAACCAGACCCGGTAAGGGTTCACCTTTCTCCTGGTCTCCTTTTTTCGGCTCATGGTAAAGTAAACGATCTCCACGGTTTTTTTGTTTATGGCTGCGATATGAACCTGGTTGATGATCTCTTTGAACCGGCTATAGTCCTTGTAGGGCTTCAGGCCCAGGTGAAAGATTTGTTCAACCCGGACCAGGTAATTCAAAGATTCCTTGGGCAGGGTGGTCTTGATTTTGTTGAACAGCGATTCCAGGTTGTCATAAAAAACCGTATCCTTGAATACCTTCATCATGTCCCGGCTGAAGTAGAGGGCCATCAGTTCCATGAGGTTGAAAGGGATAGGGATATGATGTCTCATGGTATCCAGCAGGGACCAGAGATTTTTTCCGTCCACCTTTTCGGTGTAGATGGGAAAGCCGGCGGCCTGCAGGGCCTCCAGGTCCCGGTAAACGGTCCTGGGATTGCAATCCAGATCCTCTGCCAGATCGGCCGCCGATTTCCCGATTTTTGAGGTGATCAGGGTCTGGATAATCCGCCATTGCCGGCCTAACTGGTCTCCCCGGGCCATAGCTTTACCTCATTAAATTTAATTATTTTAAATAATTATACTGATATTTCCATATTTTCAAGAAAAATTTAAATCTTTTAAATTTTATTTCCTCATTTTGACCGTATCTGACAAAACCGGGTGTTACTATTATTATCAAACATAATCAAAATAAAAGAATCGGGTTTCGGGTGGAACTGGTGGTTTAAATGCCGGTCTTCCTGAAAATTAGAGAACCATTGCTTTCTCAAAGCCGATCTGGTAAAAATATTGTCAGGAAAACAGGACTTTTATAAACCGCCATCTACCTACAAAGGGGATATCACATGGTTAAAGGAAGACTGCAAACCCCAGCGCCTGAAAAAGGAATTGGGGTTTTGTTTTTTGGAGGGTCAAATTTAGCACGGATTTCACGGATGGTATGGCCGACTATTGACTATGGAAATGGTTTTTATTACATCAATATTGATGTTGACTAATGATGGAATTCAGCATAGAATTATATAAGGCAACAAAAATACCGAAGATGGATTTAAGGATTGCCAAGTTGCGGAAAGAAGACTGGAAAAAGAGAAATTCGTGATGAAAAGAAAAACCAATTTTGATCGATACCTTGAAGAGCAATTAAAGGATAAAGACTTTGCCGAACGCTTCAAAAAGGCCGGCCAGGCCTGGGATGTGGCCCTGCAATTGGCTGCCCTGCGGAAAAAAGCCGGCCTGTCCCAAAAGGAATTGGCCAAAAGGATAGGGACCTCCCAGCAACAGATAAGCCGGCTGGAATCCACCTCCTATGAAGGCCATTCCTTGAGCATGCTGCGACGGGTAGCGGAAATACTGGGCGCCACTGTTAAGGTGGAAATTCAGTATAAGCATGGTCCGGAACCATTTATGGTTGCCGAAAAAAAGGGCGATTACGGTGCCAAGAAAAAAAATAAATAATTCCTCTGCAATGTGGTCTTTGAGGCCTTCCGGAGATTATGGCCCCGCCGGAGAGTTTCCTTGGAGGTCACAATTTGTGACCTCCAAGGCGGACAAAATGGGTTTAAGATATCCTCCTTATGCCTTATAAAAACTGGATCCCGTATTTAGAGGGCGTACCCTTATATGAGATTGATAAACCTTAGCATTATATTCGACGGTGGGATAAAGTGCGTTTGAAACCGGATTTTTTTGGAGGAGATGAGATGAATTTTGGGGAGATGTTTATAAAGGCCACGGGGATAAAAGAAGGTCCCTTCCCCTATCAGCAAAAAATCGCCGAAGGGGATACCTTCCCTTCATTGCTCGAGATCCCGACAGGGGCGGGGAAAACCGCTGCGGCGATTCTTGGATGGCTGTGGCGAAGACGATTTGCAGCAGAAAGCATACGTCTATCTACTCCACGACGGCTCGTTTACTGCCTCCCCATGCGGGTATTGGTGGAGCAGACGCGGGACTGCGCCGTAAAATGGCTCCATAATCTCAATCTGCTCGGCGGCCTTGCTAAGTTTGACGGCTCGGCGCAGGACCAACGATTAAAATCGTACGAGCCTTTTCCAAACATAGAGAGGGATGATCCGGAGAAAATTCGAGTCCATCTTCTCATGGGCGGTGATGTTGACAGGGACTGGGACATGTATCCGGAACGGGATGCGATCCTCATCGGTACTCAGGACATGTTGCTATCGCGCGCCCTGAACCGCGGATATGCCATGAGCCGTTACCGTTGGCCGGTCCAATTTGGGCTCCTAAACAACGATTGTTTATGGGTAATGGATGAAGTGCAACTTATGAGCAATGGGCTGGCCACAACTACGCAGCTTCAAGCGTTTCGGCGCATACTTGGCACGATCAAAAGCGTCCAGTCCGTGTGGATGAGTGCAACCATGCGCTCGGACTGGTTGAAAACCGTTGATTCTGATCTGAAGGAAGATGCACCAGGACGTATTGAATTGTCTGATGAAGATAAGAAGCCTCTAAAATTCAGGATTGAAGCGGTCAAGCCTATCGAGAAAGCTGCTTTCAGTGCCTCAGGTGACGGCAAAGCTGAGGCGGACCTACTCGTTCAAAACCATAAGGCCGGGACAAGGACACTAACGATAGTCAACACGGTCACACGGGCACAGAGGATTTATGCGGAACTGAAAAAGAAAAGACCTGGAGCGGATGTTGTCCTTCTCCATTCCAGATTCAGGCCTTTAGACCGAAAGGTCGCTCTGGAACGGTTACTTACACCTCCGAAGGAAATTGGAACCATAGGGATCTGTACGCAGGTAGTGGAAGCAGGGGTAGATATCTCAGCCAGGATTCTCATAAGCGACCTTGCGCCTTGGGCATCCCTTGTCCAGCGATTCGGCAGGTGCAACCGAAAGGGGGAGTTCAATAAGAATGAAGATGCCCGGATAATCTTGATAGAACCTGAAGTCCTGGATGACCCAAAGAAAATCCTGCCCTATTCGATTGAGGAGCTTAAAGCGGCTCAATTGGTATTGGCATGTTTAATGGATGCCGGGCCTAAAAATTTGCCGGCCGTGGTCGACAATTTGGTCTATACCGACGTTCTCAGGAAAAAAGACATGGTGGAGTTTTTCGACACCACGCCGGACTTGGCGGGTGCGGATATTGATGTCTCGCGTTTTATAAGAGAAGCGAACGAGCGTGATGTACAGGTTTTCTGGCGGGACATCGACAGCAAAGGACCATCGGAGGATGAGCCTGGTCCCTCCCGTGATGAGTTGTGCAGTGTGTCAGTCTTGGATTTAAAAAAGTTCAAAAAAGACGCTTGGCGGTGGGATTATCTCGATCAAAAATGGATTAAAGCAAGAGATATTTATCCCGGCTTAGTCCTGATGCTTCGATCAGATGATGGGGGTTATGAAACCGACACTGGCTGGACAGGGACAAAGGGTAGGACAGAACCTGTCGACCCCGTGAACGGTATTCCAGAAGATGCCAATGAGAGCGACCGCCTTGTCTTAAGCGGCCAGTGGCAGACGATAGCTCAACATACAGACCAGGTTGTTACTGAACTGGCTGATATTGCCAATGGTCTTAAACTGGAAAACGGCGACAGCGATGAACTGCTGAGAGCAGCCCGATGGCATGATGCAGGCAAGGCCCATGAGGTATTTCAGAATGCACTTCCTCAACCGTTGCCTGATGGTTCAAAGCTCTGGGCCAAATCCACAGAAAAACTACTTGGATACAGAAGACGCCATTTCCGTCATGAGCTCGCGACGGCCATTGCCATGCTCTTGAATGGTCAAAGCGATCTGGCGACTTATCTGGCGGCTTCACACCACGGCAAGGTCCGGCTTTCGATACGCTCCCTGCCGGACGAAAAGATGCCAGAAAACGATAATTGTCGCTTCGCCCGCGGAATATGGGACGGCGATCAACTCCCCACGACCGATCTTGGAGACGGGGTTATGATGCCAGCCACTATGATCAATCTATCCTACATGGAATTGGGTGAGGATGGAGTTACCGGGCCGAGCTGGCTTGCCCGTATGCTTTCCCTGCGGGATGACCCCGAATTTGGTCCGTTCCGATTGGCCTTCCTGGAGGCGCTTATACGTATTGCGGACTGGCGGGCAAGCGCTCGTAACAGTAATCCTGTTAAGGAGGTGAAGGATGGGGAGTGATTTAGAAGTTAAACTCACAGGCTGCACTGTAGAGCCGCTCATGAATTATCTCAAAGCCCTTGGGGTGTTTCGCCTTTTAGCGGAACAAAAGGATAAAAACGCTAAGGGCTGTTGGAGAAATGGCCAGTTTATACTCAAATCGAATCTTACTGCCCAGACTCTACAGGAATTTTTTATATCTGAATACGAGCCTTCGCCGGTCGTCGTTCCTTGGAGTGGAGCGGATTTTTTTGGTGAAAATATCAAAGGGAATAGCGGCCCTTACAAAAAGACGCCCAGTGGAAAAGCTATTATCGAAGCTTTTTTGGCATCAACAAGTGAACGTCTTACTGATTATCGCGATGCCATTAATTGCTCGTTGGAAGTTTTGGAACTTTCCAGCGTTAAAAAAAAGGACCAAATGAAGGACAAGGCCAAGGCTCGATTCATATCGACTTTACGGTCAAAGTGTAATGAGAATGTTGTGAGATGGATAGATGCCTGTGCCGTGATGACGTCTGAAAAGCCCTTCTTTAGCGCCCTTCTTGGAAGCGGTGGCGGCAGCGATGGCAATACTCATTTTTCGGACAATTTTATGCAAAACTTATGGGATGTTTTGCCTGACTTTAACAGTCAACGGAAAAGTCAGAAACAAATAAGTCATGAAAGCCTAAGAAACGCTCTTCTCGGTATCCCGTTCTCAGGATTGATTCCCAAACGGACCTCATCGCTCTTTGACGGAGGAGCTGTCGGAGGCCCAAATGCGAGTCAGGGGTTTGAAAGAGACTCTCTTGGCAATCCCTGGTCTATCATTTTCTGTATCGAAGGGACCATCATGTTGGCAGGGTGTGTTGCAAAAAGGCTTGGAATACTGTCCGGTGCTACCCCTTCATTTCCTTTTCAAACAAGATTGACCCCAACTTCAATGGATTCATACTCCGATAAGGAATCTACTGGTAGAGAGATCTGGTTGCCACTATGGAACTCTTTTACTGGAATAGGAGAGATTGAGGCCTTGTTTTCTGAGGGCAGGGCATCCGTTGGCAAAAGGACATCATCTCGTGGTGTAGATTTTGCTAGGGCGGTGGCGGGTCTTGGTGTCGACCGTGGGATACGGTCATTTCAGCGATATGCAATCGTCAAAGGCAGAGTCGGCGGAGATAATTATAATACTTCAACCTCGTTTGGCCTTTTTGATGTCCGGTCAAGACCGGATGTTGACTTGCTGAAAGAAGCCGATACGTGGCTTGATCGGTACAGAAGAGAGGCATCCGGTGACAAAGTGCCACCAAGGTTTCGCTCTGCTTTGAGGCGAATTGAGTCTGCCATCTTCGCTTTTTGCAGATTCGGAGGGGCTGTAAGGTTTGCCGAAATCGTCTGTGCCTTCGGGAATGCTGAACGTCAACTGGCACTGGGCGAAAAATTCAGAAAAGATAAACGGATTAGACCGCTTTCCCGACTTTCACCCGAATGGATACAGGCCGCTGATGACAATTCGACGGAATTCCTGCTTGCCCGGGCTCTGGCGGGAATATTCGACCCAGAGAAAAAGGTGGAGCCGATAAGGTCCAACTTTGAGCCTGTTTTATTCGGGAAATGGAAGGAAGGCGATTTCTGCGATGTATGGAACAGTGCGGGTCTTCCAAACAACCTCATGTCGGTTCTCGAACGACGATTGATGGATGCTGAAAAGCGTGGTTGCCAAAATCTTCCCTTGGCATCACGTCATAAAGCAACCATTAACGCTATAGCAACGTATATCGTAGGTGATATTGACGATGGCAGGATTGAGGAACTGCTTTGGGGAATGATCCTCGTGGACCATCATAAACCCCTGGAAAACAGGTCCCCTCTTTACATTGCGGAAGAGGGCCAAGGGGAAGGGAGCAATGAATCTCTATTGCCCAGACCTTACGCTCTTCTGAAGCTTCTATTTCAACCCGATGGTTTAAACGTGGGTGATACAAAGATCGGGGCCCGGCCCGAGCCAGCGATAACAGCACTCCTTCGAGCAGGACGAACCAAAGAGGCTTGTACGATTGCAGCCAGACGCCTTAAGGCGAGCGGCTTAACCCCCATGACATATCAAAGAGGCGGAAAGATTTTGAATGAGGTTGACTGGCAGGCTAATGGTATTGAGCCGTTGAGACTTGGAGCGGCGCTTTTATTTCCTGTTTCGGTTCAGGGGATAAATCAATTAAAACAAATGGTCATAAGACCGAACAATAAAGGATTGCTGCAATGACGGCAGAAAGGATGGTTAATATGGCAATTGATTTCAAGATGTTGAATGACGCCCCGCGACTTCTTATGGAGGCCGAACTAAAGCCCGTTCAGGGAGACCGCTTCCAACCCACCGGCTTTCCGGACCTTGGTGCTGCCCGTTATACTCTGCATGACGGCACCGAAATGCTTCTCGTTGAGTCGCCCCAGTCTGTTGCGAACAGGATGGAACTGGCTTGCTGGGATGATGAAACTGACGACTTGATTAATGCCCTCATAGGTCTGCCTTATATACTTGTCAAAATTCCGGGGGGGAAGAAGCTTACTACTTCAATTCTGGAGTCTCATCGAATCAATTCTCCATACATCCTCGAAGGCACGGATAAGAGAGTCTTCGATCTGCTTAAGGTCGGTGCTGCGGGAATGGAGATAGGGCCAGTAAAGATTTCAGATCTTGCAAAATTGGTTTTTCGATACGACGCAAATGCCGTTCTGCATGGCGTTTTCCTTGCAAAAAAGGAGTTGGCAGGCGGACGGCTCAGAATGACAAGATTGCTTACCGGATTCATAGAGGCACGCAACATCAAAGTGGCGGAAAGTGGAGGTGTAAAGAATGACAGGGTTGACCCAGCCGGAGATACCAAGTCCGGGTTTGGGAATGTTCCTTTTGCCCGCTCGGAGTTTACAGCAGAGGAGATTAAAGCCTATTTTAATCTCGATCTTGCCCAGTTGCGTGGATATGGGCTGGATGACAGCGCAACAAATCTTTTAATTACCCTCGCTCTTTTCAAAGTCCATCGATTCCTTTCTGCAGGGCTAAGGCTGCGGACAGCCTGCGACCTTGAGGTTGCTGATGGATTAAAGGTAACGAGGCCGGGAGGATTCTCAATTCCATCGGAAACCGATCTCCTCCAAGAGTGTTCAAACCTCATTGCAACGTGTAAATCGGAAGGGTTGTTTGCAGAATCGAATATAACCGAAGTCGTTTGGACTAAAAAGAAGGAATCGGCGTCTGTTGACTTACCACAAGGAACTCCAGAACCAACAATCCCTGAACAGGATGAATAGAAGGAGATCTTTAGATGATTGCGCTATCGTTAAGATTCCTTACGGGCCGCTTTCATGCTACCCCCTGGGGCCGGCATGTGAACGAGGGTGCTCTGGAATGGCCGCCTTCACCTTGGCGAATTCTTCGAGCAATGGTGGCGACATGGAAACGCAAACTCAATGACGATCCTTCTTGCAGTTACACATCTACCGAGAGCCTGTTGAAAAAGTTATCATGTTTACCGCTGTTTGTCCTTCCACGGGCCTCTACCGGGCACACAAGACATTTCATGCCTTGGTTCAAGAAAGGTCCGGACGATCGCACCCTTGTTTTTGACGCCTTTGTTTCCATAGACAATATAAACGACGTCATCCTCTTTTGGCCGGATGTTTTACTTGATGAAGCCGAAAAAAAAGCGCTGCATAGCATTGCCTCTGGCATGGGTTATCTTGGCCGGGCAGAATCGTGGGTTGAAGCGCGAGTTTTGGACAACGCCGAAGCGCAGGATGCCTTTCAAAGAATAAATTGCTATCTGCTGAATACGAAACAGATACTTTCCTTTGACGAGAACGAGATGGAGCCTGTCCGTGTTCTGTGCGCGGACCCGGAGACAGCTTTTGCGAAAGATCATACACCAAAACTTAAGCGGTTGGAAGGGCGAGGCAAAACAAAAATTCAAACCGAAGCGCCGCTTTACGACCCTGACTGGCATCTTTGTATGGAAACCCTTGAGCTGCACAGCAAGAGATGGTCAGATCCTCCGGGATCAAAGTGGATCACATACCTACGTCCAAGAGACAGCTTCAAGACAGAACCGAGGGAGGCGAAAACCATGGAAATCCAGTCAAGACCAACAGTGGCGCGTTTCGCCATTGATAGTACTGTCCTTCCACTTGTCGAAGAAACGATAAAGGTAGCTGAGGTAGCACGCTGGACCGCCATGGGTATCTACCGCCGTATCGAGGAGCAGCGGTTATACGGTGTTCCTACGCCGAATGGCCAAACCTTGCCGCGGTCAGAAGTATTTTCCGGGAAGGATGATGGGGGTCGCCCCCTTGAAGGGCATAAACACGCTTTCTTTCTCCCATCAGATGAGGACGGTGACGGACGTATCGATCATCTAACAATCATCGCAGAAATGGGATTCGGTCCACAGGAAGTGAAAGTATTAGACAGGATGCGGAGGCTCAAACGAGACGTCGGCGAACCACTCAACCTTGTTTTGCTCGCAATGGGCCTGAAAGGAGCCATATCCAGTCCGAGACTATTTGGATCTTCAAAAGTCTGGATTTCTGCCACCCCTTTTATTGCGACGAGGCATCAAAAAGCGCGCGGTTCAAAAAAAGACCCGCCCGAATTGCTTGGACTTACCAATCAGCGGGTGTTCTCTCGGCAAGTGTTGATTGAAGAGATCCGTCGGCTTCGTGAATTGGGACCTGAAATACCAGAACCAGTGTCAGTCGAATTTCTTAATGAAGAACATCGGATGGGTGCGCATAGACTTAGACCTATACAGTTCAAACGGTTTCGTCGGAAGCGGTCAGATGATGGGGGTAGACGTCCCGCAGGCGCTTTTCGTATCGTTTTCCCGGAACCCGTGCTCGGCCCAATATGCCTCGGCCACTCCTCCCACTTCGGTCTCGGTCTCTTCGTCCCGGAAAAGGAACATAACCCATGATGACCCTTAAAAAATTTGCCCGCAGCCTGGAGACGATACCCGCAACGGTTTCATGGTATCTGGCGGATATCGGCGAGGCGAAGGGAAAGCAGAAGGCCGCATAGAATGTCTCGGTCGGGGCCAGATGGCGGTCTGGCGGAAAACAGCAAAAATGACGAATTAGGCAATATCTATTGAATTAGGTAACAACGCAATAGCAATTCCGTAAACATAGAGGTTCCTATGGAAAGTATTGAGGGCAATTACCTCGACCTTGTACCGGCGCGGATGGTAAATGAATTCGTTTACTGCCCTAGGCTGGCCTACATCGAGTGGGTCCAAAGCGATTTTGCGGAAAACTTCGACACCGTTGAGGGGAGATACCGCCATAGACGGGTTGACGAGGAGAAAGGGGACTTACCTGACAAGATCGGCGAGGGTGATGTAATTCACGCCCGATCGGTTACGTTGTCCGCCCCTGATGAACACTTAATCGCCCGGATAGACCTTGTGGAGGCGGAAAACGGGGTGACTGTTCCGGTGGACTACAAGCGCGGGGCCGTGCCCGACAATCCCGAGCGCTCGTGGGAGGCTGACCGGGTGCAACTTTGTGCCCAGGGGCTTGTGCTTAAAGCCAATGGGTATGAGTGCGACTCGGGCACTATCTATTATGCGGAGTCAAAGACCAGGATACCTATACCCTTTGAGCCCGACCTTTTGGAAAGGACCAGGAATGCAGTCTCAGGGCTCAGGAACCTGGCGCAAGAGGGCGCAATTCCACCGCCCCTTGAGGACAGCCCTAAGTGTTTCCGTTGCTCCCTTGCGGGTATCTGCCTGCCTGATGAGACTAACATGCTTGCGGGAAGAACTCAGCCGGATGGAAAAAGCCTTCGACGAATCTTGCCCATGCGGGATGACTCCACGCCCCTCTATGTCCAGAAGCAGGGGGCCCGTATCGGTAAGAAAGGCGAGGTGTTCGAGGTACGCGACCGGGGCGGCCCGATCGGCGAATCCAGGATATTCGAAACCTCCCATGTAGCCGTTTTCGGCAACGTCAACGTGACGATCCAGGCGATTCGGGAAATGTGTGTGAGAGGCATCCCGCTCACCCTTTTCTCGACGGGGGGATGGTATTACGGTACTGCCCAGGGGATGGCACACAAAAACGTGGAGTTGAGGATTGCTCAGTATTCAACCGCTTCCGACAGGGACAAATGCCTCTCTCTGGCCAAGGGAATGATTGCTGCCAAGATCGAAAACTGCCGAACCATGCTCATGCGAAATCACCAAGATCTCCCTGAAGATATACCGGCTGCAATGAAGCGGCTGGCAGATTCAGCAAGAGGTGCAAAGGCACCCGATACACTCCTGGGCATTGAAGGTCTGGCCGCCCGTAAGTATTTTTCATTATTCGGCGGCATGCTCAAAGAGGGAGCAGAAGGGAAGTGGGGCTTCGATTTTGACGGCCGAAACCGTCGTCCCCCTCTTGACCCGGTAAATGCCATGCTGTCCTATGCCTATTCATTGCTCGTCAAGGATATCACCGTTACGCTGCACGCCGTCGGGCTCGATCCGTACTTGGGGGTCTATCACACCCTGCGTTACGGCCGACCATCGCTTGCCCTGGACCTGATGGAAGAATTCAGGCCGATCATCGCGGATTCAGTAGTTTTATGGACCGCCAACAACCGGGTTGTGGCCCAGGACGATTTTATTAAACGTGGTCGGGCAGTGACCTTGACCTCCGATGCACGGAAGAAATTCATCGATGCCTATGAGCGCAGACTGGATGCCCTCGTGACCCATCCGGTCTTCGGATATCGGATCAGCTACCGGAGGGTAATAGAGGTTCAGGGCCGGCTTTTCGGTAGATACCTTTTAGGTGAGGTAGAAGAATATCCATCATTTAAAACCAGGTAAAAAAGAGTAAGCCGGAAAGTTGGCTTGCATTGGGTTCCGGAACAGTGAGACTTTTGTACATCGT
This sequence comes from uncultured Thermodesulfobacteriota bacterium, assembly GCA_964627515.1. Taxonomy (GTDB): domain Bacteria; phylum Desulfobacterota; class RBG-13-43-22; order RBG-13-43-22; family RBG-13-43-22; genus RBG-13-43-22. The sequence continues at coordinate 27,331 of CAZVHO010000058.1, forward strand.
TACTTACGACGTCTGTGATGATAAACGGTTGAGAGCGGTGTTCCGCCTGATGAAAGGATACGGGGATCACATGCAGTATTCTGTCTTCAGGTGTGAATTGTCTGATATGGAGAGGGTGAAGCTGATTGAGAAGCTATCAGGGCTCTTGAAACATGACGAAGACCAGGTATTGTTCTTCCCTCTCGGACCGGCAGGCGGCGAACGGGAGCAGGGGATATACGTGGTGGGACGAGCTTACGTAACTGTCGAGCACGGACCGACTGTGTTTTAACTGTTCTTTGACAACTGGATGAGGTATAATTGCGGGCATTGCGGTGCGAGCAGCGAGGTGGCGCAAGAAAGCCGGTACCTGCTCGCCATTGAAATTACAAGGTGTTAGGTAAATGTTTGAAGGGAAAAGGATCGACATAATGGAACAGCCCTTGTGGTTCTCGAATACTGGGTTGAAAATTGAGGCAAAATAACAAGTTGGGAAGGGCGCTATTTCCACGTCTGAAAGGACGTGGCCCCATTGAAGCATTATCATTACCGACAGATCGGATATAATGTCAAGCTATTTCCACGTCTGAAAGGACGTGGCCCCATTGAAGCTATGGGATCGCTATTTGTCCCAAACATCCAGGGTGTATTTCCACGTCTGAAAGGACGTGGCCCCATTGAAGCACAGTGGCCCAGGGTTTACTTATCGGAAACCAAGAATATTTCCACGTCTGAAAGGACGTGGCCCCATTGAAGCCAAACCCCGGCGATGATATCGACCGGGTGCCAGTCCATTTCCACGTCTGAAAGGACGTGGCCCCATTGAAGCGGGACTAATGTTAATGCCTGGCAGGCGGCGAATACCGGATTTCCACGTCTGAAAGGACGTGGCCCCATTGAAGCAACCTGCGGCGTAACACCACCACCAACGACTGGGCCATTTCCACGTCTGAAAGGACGTGGCCCCATTGAAGCTTGCGGCGAGGCCGGTGGCAAAGAAAGTTCGGAGTTTATTTCCACGTCTGAAAGGACGTGGCCCCATTGAAGCGATTTAAATAAAAGTACCGTGGAATTTCACGAATCAAGGATTTCCACGTCTGAAAGGACGTGGCCCCATTGAAGCCTGGAGATCCGTATAGGGCTGGCCCCCGATTGACAAAATTTCCACGTCTGAAAGGACGTGGCCCCATTGAAGCCATCGATCGAGACGGCAATATTGTTTTTGAAAGGGATATTTCCACGTCTGAAAGGACGTGGCCCCATTGAAGCCCAACCACATAAGGGAGCTTCTCTTTTTCAAACCGCATTTCCACGTCTGAAAGGACGTGGCCCCATTGAAGCCCGGCCCCGACGGCATGGGCCAAATAGGTATTTCCGGATTTCCACGTCTGAAAGGACGTGGCCCCATTGAAGCGCCTACGCAGGAGACCAATACCGCACCCTTTTAAAGAATTTCCACGTCTGAAAGGACGTGGCCCCATTGAAGCTGGCTATTCCGACCACCTAACTTCCTATCTCAGGGGATTTCCACGTCTGAAAGGACGTGGCCCCATTGAAGCCCCGTCGGCAGTTTCAAAATATCCCTGGATCGCCCTATTTCCACGTCTGAAAGGACGTGGCCCCATTGAAGCTTGGGTTCCCGGCTTGTACGGGTTTGGAATGAGAACATTTCCACGTCTGAAAGGACGTGGCCCCATTGAAGCAAGGTCATGCGGATCCGGTCCTTGGCGGGATCCGGGATTTCCACGTCTGAAAGGACGTGGCCAACCAATCGGTCACCATGATACTTCTCCTTTCTTGATAAAAAGATTGATGGATTCGTAAAAAGTCGCCGAACGTCCATTTTCGTCATTCCCGTGAAAACGGGAATCCAGTGTTTTTAACTGGTTATGTGTGGCCTGGATTCCCGCCTGCGCGGGAATGACGAGTTTTTACCAGACCATCAAGATTTACTTTTTCCCATAAGGAGGATTTTGGAGTATCATACTTGACTAAATGGTATGCGCCCTATCGAATGGACTTCTGAAATAATTTATTAGGAAGGATTATGAAGAAGAGGTTCTGCCGCACAGCGGCTTACTTGAATTTAGGATGTCGAGCGGATCCTGGTTAGGTTGTTCCCCATGCGGGCCCGTGGATTGAAACGGCTTCTAATAAAAACACCCCGAAGAACACAAAGGACCTGAAGGTGTATGAAACAGATAGTCATGGTCCCGTATTGTGCCCTTTGTGTTCTTCGTGAGGGCGTTGTTTTACAAAAGCGGCACGAAAAGTCACCGCTTAGGCCTTAACAGGTCGCGCCGAAGGGGCAGGCCCCTAAGGCCACCTTGTCTTTCGGACCGCAACAAAGCGTTGACAAATCCTTTGTTCTTTCCTTTTGATATTCGTTGAGCAGATCCGCTACGATCTCCGCGCCTTTGGCCGTGACCTTGGCGCACATGAAAGGCTTTTGGGCTTCATTGAACCCCTTCAGGATGGCGCCGCAATTGACACTTCCATATTCCTTCAAGAATCGTTTTCTGAGTTCTTTGACCAGGAGCCCGCAATCTTTGAGATCTTCAAGCCCCCTGTCACGGCCGAGCAGCGCACCCAATGCCAGCACCCCACCGGTAAACCCGCCGCAGAGGTCCTCCGTGGTTCCGGCAATGCCGCCCCCGAATCCGGATGAGGCCTTGATCACATCCGGGTGCGATTCAGGGGAAACCGCTTCCAGGACTGTTTTTGAGAGGGCCTCGGCGCAGTGGAGCCCGGATTCGAGATTTTTATAGACCTGCTTTTTAATCGCCTTGGTGTCCAATTGGCCGTTTCCTTTCAATTTCGCCCCGCTTAGACCTCCTGACGGCTTGTCCCCCTGGTCCGGTCGAGCCCCGTCAAACGGTTTGGTTGCCTGGATGATGGCCGAGACGATGTAATGGTCGACGTCCCGCTCCGGGGCCCATTGGCGGATCAGTTCGCGGCTTTCTTCTTTCAGGGCAATCCGTATATCCACAAACCCGGCCCGTCCCAGGATTCCTTCAAGTTCCTCTGTGGTAGCCGCCCCGGCGATGCATCCGGTCACAAGGGCCAAGTCGTTCCGAAGGCTTTCGGGCATAGGAGAAGTGGATACGATGTCAGCGATGGAAAGCCTGCCTCCGGGTTTGAGGACCCGGTATGCCTCACGGAAAACCTGGGCCTTGTCAGGGGAAAGATTGACGACACAGTTGGACAGGATGACATCCACGGCCCCATCCCCAACCGGCAAATGCTCGATCTCACCCAGCCGGAACTCCACATTCGGGAAATGGCCTTTTAAAAGGTTTTTGCGTGCCTTGCTCACCATCTCGGGGGTCATGTCGACGCCAATAACCCGTCCCCCCTCTCCTACCTGCCCCGCCACCTGGAAACTGTCGAACCCGCCGCCCGCTCCCAAATCCAAAACCGTCTCTCCCGGCCGCAGACCGGCTATTCCCACCGGGTTGCCGCAACTGAGACCCATGTTGGCCCCGTCCGGGACGGAGGCCAGTTGTTCTTCCGTGTAGCCCATAAACCTTGAAAGCTCATTTATGGGCTTCGCGGATTTGCTGCAGCAGGACAGGGGAACTACCGTATTGGCTTCCGGATCCCCGCCCTTGGCTATGTTTCCATACCTCTCTCTAACTGCTTCCCGAATGGACTCTTCTTCAAGGTGTCTTTCCATGATTCCTACCTCCTATTTTGATATTTCTAAAAATATCGAAATATAAGTTTAAAAAAAATGGTGTGGCTATACGGAAAAAAACCCTGCCAGTTCCTTGATCACTTCAGGGTCCACCCAGCACTCGATCTTCTGCCCGCGCCGTTCCATTCGAATGAGGCCTGCTCGACGGAGTTCCTTGATATGGTGGGACACCGTGGAGGGCACGATCCCCAAGTCCCTGCCCAGGTCCCCAACATAGGTACTTTCTTCCCCATCGATGCGGTGAACCGTCCCCGGAACGCAGCAGGAGATGAGACGCAGAAAAATCCGCAGACGGTTGGGGTGTGACAACGCCTTAAACATGCCGGCCATTTTCTCTAAATTATCATTTCGATATTTCAACATGTATCGAATATAATCCCTAACGGTTTCAATGTCAAGTCTTTTTAACGGGTCATGCAGAATTTTTTTAAAAAAATATTTTCCCCGCCGAGCCGCGGAAAGGCGGTGAAGAAAAACTCTCTTTTCAAGCAACTTAAATCGTTACGTTTTATCCAGACCGTAACGCAGGATTTTTCGCCATAAGGTAGTT
>CAZVHO010000059.1:0-3898 GCA_964627515.1 uncultured Thermodesulfobacteriota bacterium
ATACTGCCGAACCCGCCGAGCACGGCCGCCGGAAAGGCCTTAAGGCCGATGAAGCCCATGTTATAATTTAAAAACTGGATGGGAGTCAGGAAAATACCGGCCACTGCGGCTACCATGGCGCTGATCCCCCAGATATTGGAGAAGACCTTTTTTACCCCGATGCCCATCAGATAGGCGGCCAACTGATTTTGGGAAGCGGCCTCCATGGAAATACCCGCTTTGGTCCGGTTGAAAAAAAGGTAAAGGACAATGATTAAGAAAAGGGTGATGCCCATGATCCAGAGATGGACCGAGGAGACGGCCCATGGGCCGATGCGTACGGGAACATTGGTGATCCCGGCGCTGAACTTGTAGGTATCATAGCCCCAGATCATGCCCCCCAGACTTCGGACCAGAATGCCGATGGCAATGGTGGCCATGGCCAGGGCAAAGGCCGGCTCGCCGACCAACGGTCGGAGCACGAACCGATCGATGATTTTTCCTAATAATCCCATCAGAGCCAGGGCGATGAGCAGGGAAAGGAAAAAGGGAAGGTGTAAAAAGTTGACGCAGGTAAAGGCCAGAAAAGCCCCGATCATCATCAGGTCGCCCTGGCCGAAATTGATAATCTCCGTGGCTTTGTAGATGAGCACAAAGCCGAGGGCCACCAGGGCATAGATGCAGCCCATGGCCAAGCCGTTGATGACTTGTTGTACAAACATAAGGTTTCCCGCTGATGTTAGAGGTTAATCAGACTAAAAACCAAAGGACCTTCTTTTCAAGTCACTCTCAAAAACAATATGACTGATCAATCAGTCACATCGGTTTCCAAAAATATCGGCAACAGATAAAAAAGTCAAGAAAAAAATTAACAGAAAAATTTGTAAATGTTTTTAACCCAGGATCATGGATTTTAGGAAAGAAAAAAAGCCGCCCAATAAAATCCGGACGGCTTTCTTCGGCAGGCACCTTTGCTACTGGCAGGCTTACCAGGTAATGTGAGGGCTGTTGATTATCCCGCCGATCAGGAGAATTAAACCCAAGGCAATGGCCGCGTAACCGAAGAGATAGAAGACGATCTGTTGTTTTTTGCCGACTTCCGGAACCAATAAACCGGGCAGGAGTCCCATCTTTTCCAGGCGCTGGATCCAGTCCGGCTTTTCATGCCTGGTGGCGGCCAGATCGACACTTCCTTCAAAGATGGCCCGATCCATGGGGAAATTATGGCGCCGCAAGTGGGCGACAAAAAAATGAATGATGAATACATGGCCCATGGCCAAAATGGCTTCGATGCGATGGATCCAGAAAACCACGTTTAAGGTCCAGCCGGGCAGGAGCCGGCTGGCCGCCAGGGGATAGGCCAGGAGCAACCCCGTACCCCCCAGGATAACCATTCCCCAGAAGACGGCCCAGTAATCAAACTTTTCCCAATACCCCCAGCGATCAAACTCCGGGGCTTTGTTTATCCCCAGAAACCACCCCACGTGCTGAAAAAATTGGCCCAAATCAACCCAGCGGGGAAGCAGGGAATCCGGGCTGTTTATAAGTTGGGAGAAGTTTTTCCGGTCGATGTTAAAAAACAGGTAGACTAAATGGCCGAGAAACAGGAGCAATAGAAAAATACCGACCCACTTATGGATGGTCAGGGCACTTTCATAACCGCCGAAACAGGAGACCAGGGATTGGCCGAATCCGGTTTCAATATACATGCGGGCCACGCCCGTGGCCCCCTGGATCAAAAAAAACAACAGGAGAAGCAAATGAAACAGGCGCTGGATCGGGGTAAAACGTTTAATCCGATTCTTTGCTTGCTGGTTTGCCATTCTTTTTCTCCTTGGTCAAAAACTCCCTTAATCCCCACAGAAAGGCATGGGGGATGAAAAAGGCAAAGGTCCCTATGGCCAGGGCCATCATGAGCCAAAAGACATAATAGAGTGCAGGGAAACTCCTGCTGGTTTTCGCTGCTAAGGGGTTAGGGGCATGGACGACATACGTGGCGAAGGAGGCCCCGGCCCCTTCATGGCATTTGGCACAAACATAGGCATGACGGCGTATGGGGTTCATGGGAGAAGTATATTGGCCAATACTGGCGATCGGCTCCCCGCCATGGCATTGGCGGCAGGTGATTTTGGCCCTTACGGTATGGATGCTTTTGGCCTCTTCGGCATGGCAATCGGTGCAACTACGCTGCTCATAGAACAGGATACCCCAGTGGGAATCCGACAAATAAGCCCGCTGCCGCACCGATTCGGCTTTGGGGCTGAGACGGATGAGCCCCTTGCGCCGCTCGGGGATTTGGACATAGGGCTGATAAGAACGGGGTCTGACCTCATAGTCCTCATAGTAGCCGGTACTTAATTCCCGCTCTCGGTAGCGTGCGATGTTGGAGGTCACCTCTTCCTGGGCCTGTGAAAACCCAGGAAGAGTCAACCAGAACAAACAGCAAGCCAATAAGATACTTAAAAGCTGCATGGGAGTCCCCTGCCAAGGTTATTTTTTAACTTGAAACCGTTCTATGTTTTCGATCACCTTCCCTTGAGGTTTAGGAAGTTGGGACATGGCGTCAAATTGTTTTTGCAGGGCCGCCAGGTCGGCATCCTTATGTTTATGACAGGTCTGGCAGGAATTAGGGATCTTCGGATCCTTGAGGGTGTCCTTTGGTAATAAGGTTACAAAGACATGGCTGTGTAGGTCGCCCGACTCGGCACTTTTGGCAATCCTTGGCATATGACAGCCGACACAGTTGGCAAAGGAGTGGATGGAATGGCCCAGATTATTATTTACCGTTTGATGGCAGCTTAAGCATTGTTTGGAACCGGATTCCTTGGTTTGCGAGCGGGTCGGAGGAACTCCCAATTGATGTACATAATGACAGGAGGTGCAATTGACTCCTTCGGTGTGGTGTTTGGACTGTCGCCAGTCTATATACTGCTGGTGGTGCCCTTTGGAGAATTCATTGGCATAAAGCATTTTGGTATCTCCGGCGGCAAAAGAGGTGGACCGGAAATACGTCTCCAGGGCCTTTCCCGGCTGGTAGCCCAAAGGCCATTCCACTGTTTTGTCTTTGGTCGATCTCCCCCGGTTATGGCAGGAACCGCAAATCTGAACGGCGATGCCGGAAGGAAGCTTGGAAGGATTGACAATGGTCATCCGTTTTTCAAAGACAGCGGTTTTTGGCAGGGCATAATGATGGGATCCCGGGCCGTGGCAGGCCTCACAGCCGGTCCCTGGTTCACTGAAGGAATTATTTTTTAAATCCACTCCGGTGGCGTGGCAGCCTCCGCAGCCTTTAATCCAGGGGTGCTTGTCCCAGGTGGCCTCATTATAATTGACCCAGCGGCCGGTATCGATATTGTATTGGATCGGGGAGATGTAAAGCATACCCCCTTTCTCCACCAGATAGCGCTGCTTCCATTGGGTACCTATGGTGTATTTAATCTCTTCGACTTTAGGGATATAGATTTTATCCGGGGGTACCTTGAGGTCCTTGGCGATCTTTTCGAAATCGGCCCGGATGATTGCCGGATCGATCTCGGTCACGAAGGCATCCACGTTTTTGGTTACATCCTGAAGCATGCGGCTGTGGAGGGTGGATTTCCAGGAATCATAATGCTCCAGATGGCACATCTTGCATTTTTCAGACCCGATATAGGTCTTTGGCTGGGCTGTTATTTTTTTAAGATTGACCTTTTCACCGGAACCGCAAGCCCCCAAAAAGGCCAACGCGGCTCCCAACAATACTACCTTCCCCCATCCTGAGCATTTCATGGTTCTCCCCCCCCTTAACACGAAAATAAAGTTTCAAGATGCAAGTTACCGATTAAGAAACCTTGGACCCTGTACAGGGTTTTCACTTTAAGCTTTCAGCTTTTTTCTTGCATCCATTTTTATGCTTCGTGGCGCCCCCCATGGGGGATGA
>CAZVHO010000059.1:3998-31460 GCA_964627515.1 uncultured Thermodesulfobacteriota bacterium
GCCTTACGCAATAAAAGGTCCCAGTCGTCGTTGACCATTTCCTGGATCTGATCCAGATCCTTCTCGGTCAGGTGCTTAAACCGGCCTTGGAGTTTAAAGTACTCCTTGACCAGATAGCCTTTGGACATGAAGTTGATCGTATAGCGGAGGCCGTCTTCCACTTCATAGATAGGGAAGATGTTGGTTTGGACGGCCATCCGGGCGATCTTGACCGACAACTCCGAAGGGAGTCCCCAGCCCGTGGGGCAACTGGAGAAGATGTGCAGAAACCGGGAACCTTTGATCCATTTGGCCTTTTTCACCTTATAGACCAGGTCTTCGGGGAAGGCGATACTGGCCGTGGCGGCATAGGGAATGCGATGGGCCACCAGGGCCTCGACAATATTTTTCTTGCGCATCTTTTTCCAATCCGCACCCGGGGTGGTGGTGGTCCAGGCCCCATAGGGGGTCGAAGAAGACCGCTGGACCCCGGTATTCATATAGGCCTCGTTGTCATAACAGCAATAAATGAAATCCTCATTTCGTTCCACAGCGCCGCTCAAAGCCTGAAAGCCGATGTCAAAGGTTCCGCCGTCGCCGGCCCAGGTCAGGACGGTTGTCTCCGTATCGCCTTTCATATCCAGGGCCGCCCGCACCCCGCTGGCTACAGCGCCGCCGGTTTCAAAGGCACTGTGGATCAAGGGTATCCGTAAGGACGACTGGGGATAAGGCCCGGCAATGATGGACCAACAACAGGCCGGCAGGACCATTATGGTCTTTTCGCCCAGGGCCTTTAAAACAAACTTCATGGCTATGGCCGCCCCGCAGCCGGGGCAGCCCACATGGCCGGAAGACATATAATCACGATCAGAAAGATCCATTGGCATGATCCACCTCATGAAGTCCCACCCAAAGGCTTTCTTGAGAGGGGAGATCCTGGTCCCGGGTCTTGCGGTAAATTTCTTCCAGGGTGGAAAGGGTCACGTCACGCCCCCCCAGTCCGGCAATATACCCGAAGACGATCGGGCGCTCAGGGAGGCTGCAAAGGGCGGCCTGTATCTCCTGGGCAAAAATGCCGCTGGCCCCAAAAGAAAAATTCCGGTCGATTACCGCGACTTTTTTAGCCGGCTTCAGATGCCGCCGGATTGATTCATAGGGAAAGGGCCGGAACATCTTGACCTTGAGCAGTCCCGCTTTTTCGCCTTGACTGCGTAGATCCTGAAGAAATTGCCGGCCCGTGCTGGTGACGGTCCCCGAAGTGACCAGTATGATTTCGGCGTCCTCGCAGGCCACCGCTTCCACCGGCCCGTACCTCCGGCCAAAGATTTTCTCAAAACTTGTTTCCATCTCGGCCAATCGCTGCTGAGTTTCCTCCATGGCCTGCTGGAGGCTGTAGCGCATTTCCATATAAACGGCCGGGGGAGCCATCTGTCCGAGGGCACAGGGGTTTTGGGTGTCTAACCTGAACCTGGGTTGAAAGGGGGGAAGAAACCGGTCCACGGCCTCCTGATCCGGCACATCCACCGGTTCGTAGGTATGGGAGAGGAAAAAGGCATCCAATATGACCATGACCGGCAGATTGACCGATTCGGCCAGCCAGTAAGCCTGCAAGGTGGTATCCAGGACCTCTTGTCCGGTTTCACAGTAAAGCTGCATCCAACCGGTATCCCGCTGGGCCAGGCTGTCGGTCTGATCGGTCCAGATGTTCCAGCCCGGGGCCAGGGCCCGATTGACCTCGGCCATGACGATGGGCAGTCGGGCCCCCGAGGCCCAATGCAACAATTCGTGCATCAGGGCCAGCCCCTGGGAAGAGGTGGCCGTAAAGGTCCGGGCCCCGGTACTCGAGGCCCCGATCAGGGCCGCCAGGGCGGAATGCTCGCTCTCCACCCGCAAAAAGCGGGCCTTGAGGGATCCGTCGGCACAAAAGTCCGAAAGCCTTTCGACGATATGGGTTTGAGGTGTTATGGGATAGGCGGAAATCACCTCTACCCGGGCCAAACGCACGGCCTCGGCAACGGCCTGACTTCCTTCCAAGACCTTTTTCATTTACTTTATCTCCTTACTTATCGGATACCGGTGAAGCATGAAACATGTTTTCACCGCAGAGGCGCAGGGAGCGCAAAGAAGATATTTTTATTGTTTGCCGGTGAGGGGCCGGCAAACAATAAACTTCGCTATCCTGCAGTCGGCTTCCAAACGGAAGCCTTTGTTTAAGGTCGACGAAGTCGACCGCGTAAGTATTTGGTCCCACCCATGCGGGATTTGAACAATCCCACCTCTCACGGGATTGTTCAAAAAAAATCTCTCAGCGTCCTTTGCGTCTTTGCGGTGAATAAAACCCCTGGTTTCTCCGAACTCCGAACTCTAAACTCCGAACTTTTTCCATGTTTCGATCATAATTCTTCTTCCAATACCATGGCATTGCGCGGACATTCCACCACGCAGATACCACAACCTTTGCAGTAATCGTAATCGATCCGGCGCCCTTCGGGGGTGTCTTCCCGGATGACCGACAGGTCCGGACAGAACAGGCGGCAGTTATCGCACTGATTGCACAGCCCGCAATTAAAGCACCGAGCCGCCTCGCGCATGGCCAAATCGGCTGAAATATTGAGGTCGATTTCAGCAAAAGACCGAACCCGCTCTTCTTTCAACAGACGGGGTTTGATGATCCGGGGAGTGAACTGGAAATGATCGGTATTGATTTCCTCAGGCTGAACCACATGGGGGCTTCGTCGGCACCGGGGTCCTTTAAGATACATTTCAAAAGAAAGGGAAGGACCGTTACCCACCTGGTAGGCCTTGAGGTCGGACTCGACGTCCCCCGGACCTTTTTGAAAAAGGAGATCCAGGGCCAGGGCCGCCTCCTTGCCGGAGGCAACGGCCTGAACCACACTCTTGTTGGCCGCAGCCAGGTCCCCGCCATAAACCTTTATCTTGCCATCAGACGGGATTACCAGAACAGTATGGGGCAGGGATAAAACGCCCTGTCCTTCTTTTGGCGGATTATACCATTCCTCGGAGGCTGTAAGACCGATGGCCTTGAAGATCCGGGTGCATCGGAGGGATCCGGTTTTTTCTGGCATGGGTGCGACCCTGGCCCTGCCCCGGGGATCCATATCAATGACCTGCATCCGCTGCCAGGTAAGCCGGTAAGCCTCGCCGTCCGGTTCGATGCGGACCGGGGCCGACAGTTCCCTTATTTCCACCCCCTCCTCAAGGGCCATCCGGGTTTCCTCTTCAAAGGCCGGCATATCCTGGCGCCGGCGGCGATAAAGAATAACCGCCTGACCTCCAAGCCGTATCACCGAACGGGCTACATCGATGGCCGTATTGCCTCCCCCCAGGACAGCCACCTGCCCCGAAAGGACCGGAACATTTTCCTGATTGACTTTCCTGAGAAAAGATAACCCGTCTTCCACACCTCCCAACTCTTCTCCGGGGATGGACAGATCCGGGGTTCGGGAAAGGCCGCAGCCCATAAAGACCGCATCATATCGGTCTCGGGCTTCTTCTAAAAATCCCGGAGTCAGAGACTTTCCCAAATGGACGGCGAACCCGGACTCAATGATCTGTTCTATTTCCCTGCGCAAGGGGAGAAGGGGAAGACGATAATTGGGAATCCCCCAGCGGAGCACCCCTCCGGGTTCGGGCCCGGCCTCAAAAACGTCACAGGAGTAACCTAACAAGGTTAGAAAATAAGCGGCGGCCAGACCGCTGGGGCCGGCGCCCATGACGGCGATCTTTTGTTTTTTGGAAGCCTGTTGCGGCAAGGTGGGCTTTAAATTATACCGGGCGGCATTTTCAGGCAGGAAGCGCTCGATTACGGGGATAGCCACGGTTTCATCAAAGGACCCCCGGTTACAAATTGTTTCACAAGGGTGATAGCAGACCCGTCCGCAGACGGCCGGAAAGGGGTTTTCCATAAGGATCGTTTCCCAGGCCTCTTTAAGCTGGCCCTGGCTGGTGAGCATCTCGATGCGGCCGATATCTTCACCGGCCGGACAGGCGGCGCCGCAGGGGGCGGTTTTTTCATCGTAACGGGGTCTGAGAAAACGCCAGGAACCTGTTTTATTGCCTTCACTGGACAGATAGGAACGGGAGATGAACAAGGAGCCGGTCCTGCTGTTGCTGGAATCAACCGTCATGGTTTCTCCTCCATTCCCACCACCTGCACTTCTTCGTAGGCCTCTTTTGAGGCCTGGATGTTTTCCTCGGGTTTTCGCGGCACCTCTTCTTCAATGGCCCGGATAATGGCCTCCAGGGGAGGCATTCCCAGCACCCGGGCAAAAGCCCCTAAGACGGCGGTATTGACGATGGGATGGGTCCGGGTGCCCAACTGATGGTTAAGGGCGATCCGGGTGGCATCCACAAAGGCCAGATGAAATCCTGAAAACCGCCCGAGATCAGCGGGCGGGGAAGGGGAGTTGATCAAAATCCATCCACCGGTTTTCAATCCCTGGAACACATCCACATTCTGCAGCAGGGTTCGATCCAGGACCACTACATGATCCGGGGCATAGACATGGGACCTGATCCAAATTTCTTTCTCATCCAATCGCAGGTAAGCCTCGACCGGTGCCCCACGTCGTTCCACCCCGAAGACCGGAAAACTTTGGACATAATAACCGGCCTGAAAAAAGGCCTTGGCCAGCAGGATGGTGGCCACCACCGTCCCTTGACCGCCGCGGCCGTGAAAGCGGATCTCCAGCATATCCCTTTTCCTTAAAATCCTGTCTATCCTGTCAAAAAACAGGCCCTTTTATGGCTTGCTCCAGACCACGACAATGGCCTTGGCCGGTGTCCGGCTCAAACATCGAAAACTGTGACTGATATCCGATTCAAAATAGATACTGTCGCCGGGTTCCAACTCCTCTACCCGGTCTACGGTGCGAAATTCCAGTTTCCCTTCTAATAAATGGAGGAACTCTTCGCCTTCATGGCTGACAAAGACCAGTTCACTGGTGTCTAAGATCGGGAATTCCACCAGAAAGGGTTCCATGTGTTTATTGGTTTTTTTCTCCTCCAGGGCCTCATAAATATAATCCACTTCGCCTTTCAGGTGAGACGGCAGTCCTTCCATCCGGACCCTTTCGTGACGGCGGGTGATGGCGATCTTTTCTTCCCCGGCCTGGTCCTGAAAGAAATAGGACATCCCCACCTGTAAGGCCTTGGAGAGTTTCAATAAATTAGCGATGGGCGGGACGACCTCAGCATTCTCAATTTCAGCCAGGAATTCCTTGGGCAGACCCGTCTTGGCCGCCAGATCCTGTAGGGTGTAGCGGTTCTTCTCCCGGAGCTCTTTGATCTTATTGCCGATTTTAAAGGCCTCGATTTCCCATTGGATGCCCTGATCTCCGACCATCTTTCCCTCCTTAATACGAAAATAACGTTCGTCGTTCGTAGAAAATCATTTTCATGCTTCGTGGTGCCCCCATGGGGCATGGGGGTCTCATTAGAAACCCTCTAAAGAAAGTGCATTAAAACAAGGTCGAATTTTTTGGGTTATATTGATAAATTTCACTTCCGGAAAAATGATGCTACGGTCTCAAGCGGATTAATTATATCTTTTTTCCATTTAAATAGCAAAATCTATGATTAACCCTTTAAGCCGCTTAAGGAAGAGGAGGATGGACCGATGGAGGAGGACAAAGGGGCCCGGCTTCAATTGGATGGTAAGATCGTCGCAGGCCGCGACCTTATGGAAGTGTAGTCAGGCGAAGGGATACTTTTTCCTCCAGGTCGGCCACGATGGCCTTCATGGCCTGGCTTTCCTGGACAGGCCCGGATTGGTTCCACCCTTTCCGGAAGGCCTCTTGCTTTTTCTGCCGGAACTCCTCCAGGCTGGAGGCCATATTCTCCCAAATAAAGAGTTTCTGAAGGATATGGCGCTCCGAAGCAGTCAGGTCCCTTTCCGTATCAAAGGATTTTCCCGATCGGGTGGTCAGGATCATAACCGGAAAAATAGTGCCGAGGGTTCATGCATATTAAAACTTACCGGCCTTTCAATCTCCTCGACTTCGATTAGCCATCTTGGCCTCGGTCTGGAGACGGCGGCGCTCTTCCCCCTCCCGGGCAAGGGCTTCACGATTGTTGTCGTCCACCCGCATGAAGGCCTCCCGCCATTCATCATTGCCCCAGTAAAAGGGCGTCTGCACCGTGGTGCGCGGCATCCAGGCCCGTATCAGCAAATCGAGGCCCGTTCCCACAATAGAGCGCTGCATCTCCACGTCCCAGGGTTTTCCGCAGGGGTTTCCCAGCGGAAAGTCGGTAAATACGAAACGGGCCACACCGCATTCCTCGACCACGTCCCGGGCCGAACCCATAACCACGGTGGACAGGCCGTTTTCTTCAAGGTGTCGGGCAACCAGACTCACGGTCTGGTGACAGACCGGTCAAAGGGCCGATAAGAGTACGGCGTCTACCCCGTCCTGAAGGCACCATTCCAAAACCTGTGGAGCGGCCTCATTTACCGTCTTGCCCTGGCTATAGTCGGTGGGCACTCCGTAGAAGCGGGGCGAAACCGACCCGATCAGTCCTTCGGCGGCATACTCGGCCAAACGATTGAGCGGCAGGAAACTGTCCGGATCATCGGTGTGGGTGGCTTTCTTATCCCAGAAAAGGTGGTCCGTATAAATGCTTTCCGGCACGGGATTGGCCGCCATGGCATAAAACTCCCTGGCTTGCCCCTGGCTTTTGCCCTCTACTTCCGAACGGCCGGCGGTGGTCACCAGCCCCACCCGGCATTCGGAGAGCACCTTACGGAGGGGGGCGAAGGGAACATCCCGGTGATGGGCCCAGGCGTAAGGCTGGTTGTAACCCTGGGCAGCGTAATACTCCCGACTGCGATCAATATAACTGATAAAGGACCGGTAAGGTCGACGTTTATTCATAGGGAACCTCCACAATTAAATGGAATAAATTAAGGCATAAAAGATAATCAAAGTCAAATCAAAAGGAAGTTCCCTATTAGCTATAAAAACATATCGTCCTGGCCGGATGAATGGCAGTAAAAATAGGCAGTTCTCCTGATATTGAGAAAGATCCGGGATTCCCCCGGAGCCCAAAGATTACCGGCTGCCGAGAGCGCCTTCCGCTTCGATTTTTTCCCGGATTGCTTCCCGGAGCCGTTTCTTGTCTGTTTTCCCAACCGGGGTCAGCGGGATCTCCGATACGATTTCCACCCGCTCGGGCAGATAGAGCACCGAGGTGTTTTGCGCCTTCAGATAGGAGATGATGCCTTCGAAGGTCACGGCCTGACCCGGTTTGGGTTTAATGAAGGCGCAGACCCGCTCACCGAGAATCTGGTCGGGCATACCGACCGCCGCTACCTGGTCCACCCCGGGATGCCCTCCGATCAACTCCTCCACCTCCTTGGCGCTGATATTTTCACCGCCGCGAATGATGATATCTTTTTTCCGGCCGGTGATGATCAACCGGCCCTCCGGGTCGAAGGTGACAAGGTCTCCGGTTCGATAAAAACCGTCGGCCGTAAAGACCTCTTTATTTTCGGCTTCCGACTTATAATAGCCCCTGAAGATACAAGGGCCCTGGACCACCAACTCGCCTTCCCGGCCCTGGGGCAGGGGTTGCCCGGCAAAATCGATCACCCTGAATTCATCATAAGGGCAGATGGGGCGTCCGACGGAATGGAGGACGATCTCCGGGGGGTCTTCGTATCTGGTCTGGGAGCAGGGTCCCTCGGAGCTGCCGTAGACATTATAAAACTTACAGCCCAGGCGCTCATAGACTTTTTTGATCAAATCGGCCGGCACATAGGAACCGGCTCCGGCAATCACCTTCAGGGAGGAAAGATCGTATTGTTTCAGGTCCGGAAACTCCAAGACCCGATGAAGTTGGGCGACAACCAGGATAGTAGTGGTTACTTGTTCCCGTTCGATGGCCTCCAGGATGGCCCAGGGTTCGGTGGAATCGATGAGTACCACCTTGCCCCCGGTAAAAAAAGTGGGGTTCAGCGAAACCTCGATGGCCATGTTATGGGTCAAGGGGGTGGCGATCAGGGTGATATCCTGTGGGCATCGCTGCCAGGCCTTGGCCCGATACTCGATATTGCAATAAAAATCATTATGGGTCCTCGGTACCAGCTTGGGGAGATCGGTAGTCCCTCCGGTGGGCATCAAGTGGCAGATCTCATTAGGGTCGGGGGACCGGGACAAAAGATCGGTGGCCGGGGAACGGTTCAGGTCTACTTTCTCCATCAGGGCATTAAATGAGAGGGTCTCCGGAGGAATGGATTCCTGATTTGGATTGGCCAACAGGATATGTTTTAAAAAACCCGGTCTGGCTTGAAAGGCCTCGATGAGGGGGCGGTAATCGATTTTTTCAAATCGAAGGGGGGCCATCCAGATCTTCGCCTCGGTGATGCCCCGGAAATGGTCCATTTCCCGGAGGGAAAAACGGGGGATGCAAAAGACGGGGATGGCGCCGATTTTAAGCAGTCCATAATAGGCATAGACAAATTCCACCCAATTGGGCATTTGCAATAAGACCCGGTCCTGCTTCCGGACCCCTAATTCAAGAAAGACGACGGCGGCCCGGTCCGTCCCCTCCCGAAGCTGTCGGTAGGTTAACCTGGTTTGGCCGGCCACCAGGGCCTCTTTGTCGGGATAAAGGTCGCAGGTCCGGTCCAGCATTTGACCCAGGGGAATTCCCGACCACCACCGTCGGGTCGTGTACCGGTCTATCAATTCCTGAGGAAAAGGATTCGTCCCTTTAAGAGCCATCGTTCTTCCTCCCTTTGATGGTTATTTAATTGATGACGAGTTCGTAAAAAGCTTTTGGACGCCACATCGCGGCGCCGTACCAGAAAATGACTTGGCAATAAAAAGCTAAGTTATTTGGAAGCCCAAAAGCGCTCATTTTTGTCATTCCCGTGAAAACGGGAATCCAGTATTTCTAATTGGTTCTGCCTGACCTGGATTCCCGCCTGCGCGGGAATGACGAGTTTTTACATTGTCATCATTATTAATGAGGCGGTTTTTTTTATTTCCCCCGCTGTAAGGCCTCCAGGATTTTTTCCGGCGTTACCGGAAGCTCCATGAAATCGACCCCGATGGCATCATAAATGGCGTTGACGATGGCCGGGGCCGGGGACAACTGGGTCCCTTCACCGGCCTCTTTGGCCCCGAAAGGCCCGATGGGATCATCGGTTTCCACCTCGATGGCCCCTATTTCGGGCATTTCCATAAAGGTGGGGAAGCCGTAATCCAGAAACGAGGGATTCATGACCTGCCCCTTTTCCACGATGATGTTTTCATAGAGGGCCTGTCCCATGCCGCCGACCACAGAACCTTCTAATTGCCCCTCCACCAGCATGGGGTTAATGGCCCGGCCGCAGTCGTGGGCCGTGACCATCTTCAGGAGCTTTATTTTTCCGGTTTCCAGATCCACCTCCACTTCGGCGGCCTGGGTCATAAAAGAATAGTTGGGGGAGAAGTTCCCGTCTTCCTTGAACAGGGTGGTCGGTTCGGTGGCCGGAGGAAACCAGGCGGAGCGGCCCACGATCGGCATCGGCAAGTCGGCATACTGGTAACCCTTGATGGCATCCTTCAAGGCCATCCCGCGATCCGCTGATCCCTTGACAAAGATCATCCGGTTACTGGCCGTCAGGTCCTCCGGAGCGGCCCCAAGCTTTTCGGCTACGAAGCGGAACAGTTTACCCCGCACCTCTTCGGCCGCCAGACGGGCGGCATTCCCGGCCCGCACCGTGACCCCGCTGCCGAAGGTGCCGGGGTCCAGGGGGGTAACTCCGGTGTCGGCCGCGGTGATCCGGATGTCCTCCATCGGGACCCCGAGGACCTCGGCCACGATCTGGGAGATGACCGTTTCCGCACCCTGGCCGATGTCCGCGGCCCCGGAAAGGACATTGACGGCCCCATCCTGGCCCATCTGGACCACGGAACCGGAGCTGATATGGCTCATGTTGCTGACCCCGCTGGGAAAAGATGCGCCGGCCAGGCCGACCCCCCTCCCCTTGGGGAGTTTCCCCCGTTTTTCTTTCC
This sequence comes from uncultured Thermodesulfobacteriota bacterium, assembly GCA_964627515.1. Classification (GTDB taxonomy): domain Bacteria; phylum Desulfobacterota; class RBG-13-43-22; order RBG-13-43-22; family RBG-13-43-22; genus RBG-13-43-22. The sequence continues at coordinate 14,000 of CAZVHO010000059.1, forward strand.
AGCCGATGGCCTCGGCCGCCAGCTTCAGGGAATCGTAAAAGCCGCAGGAATTGATGATGAATTTGGCCGGGTGCGGTTCACCGGCATGAATGCTGTTTTTAAGGCGCAGTTCCACCGGGTCCACCCCGATGCGTGCGGCGATCAGGTCCAACTGGCGTTCCACGGCGAAACGGGCCTGGGGAATGCCGTGCCCCCGCATCGCTCCGCCCACCGGTTTATTGGTGTATACGTGGTGCCCTTCATAGATCAGGTTGGGGACCCGGTAAGGGATCATCAGAAAGTAGCAGGAGAGGGCCATCATGGTCGGGGCGGTGCTGTTGAAGGCCCCGCCGTCGGCGTGGGCCAGAAATTGCTGGGCCAGGATAGTCCCATCCTTTTTTACGCCGGTCTTGACCGTAATATACATGGGGTGCCGCTGCCGGGTGGAGATAAAGACCTCCTCCCGGTCGTATACGAATTTAACCGGTTTTCCGGTCTGGCGGGCGAACCAGGCGGCGCAGAAATCCTTGGCGAACATGTCGATCTTCTGGCCGAAACCGCCTCCCACCTTGGGCTTGATCACCCGGACCTTGGATTCGGGAATCATCAGCGTCGCCGACAGGTTCCGGCGCAGGAAAAAGGGGATCTGGGTGGAGGAATGGACCGTCAGCTCCCCTTTTAACGGATCGTATTGGGCAACGGCGGCGTGCGGCTCCATAGGGGCATGGTTGACCGCCTGGGAATAGAAGCGGTCTTCAAAAACGAAGTCGCTTTCCTGAAAGGCCTTTTCCACATTCCCGAATTCCTTGTGAATGGAAAAAGAGGTGTTGTGGGGGACCCCGTCGTGGATGAGCGGGGCACCTTCCTTGATAGCCTCCAAGGGGTCGAAGACGGCCGGGAGTTCTTCATAATCCACCCGGATAAGGTCCAGGGCTTCTTCCGCGATCTCCGGGTCCACGGCGCAAACGGCGGCCACGTCATCGCCGATATACCGCACCTTTTCCCTGGCCAGGGCATGCTCGTCCCGGGCCTTGGGCACGATGCCGTAAGGGCGGTCCGGAATATCCCGGCCGGTCACCACGCCCTTTACTCCGGAGAGTTTCTCGGCCCGGGTGGTGTCGATACGGAGTATCCGGGCGTGGGGCAGTGGACTGCGCAATATTTTTCCGTGCAGCATCCCCGGCAGCATAATGTCGTCCGTGAACTGGGCCGTGCCTTTAGCCTTGGCGGCCCCATCGTGCATCGGCAAACGCTGACCGACTACATTGAAGGTTGTTCCCATTTAAGCCTCCTTCCCGGCTGGCGTCCGGACGTTCATCACCGCCTCAACGACCTTTTTATATCCGGTGCAGCGGCAGAGATTGCCGGCCATTTTCTTCTTGATGATCTCTTCCGTGGGATCAGGATCTTCCTGCAATATGGCCTGGGCGGTCATAATCATGCCCGGAGTGCAAAAGCCGCATTGCAGCGCTCCCTGATCTACAAAGGCCTTTTGTAAAGGGTGGAGTTCGCCGGTTTCGCTCAATCCTTCGATGGTGGTGACTTCCTTCCCCACCGCATCCAGGGCCAGCATGAGACAGGAAAGTGCGGCCTCACCGTCGATCAGGACCGTACAGGCCCCGCAGGCCCCCAGGTCGCAACCCCGCTTGGTACCCATCAGGCCCAGTTTTTCCCGCAAGACCTCCAACAGGGTATTATTCGGGGAAACCAGGACATCATAACTGTCGCCGTTAATATGGAGTTCGATGGCGGTTTTCATCAGTTTATCTCCTTCTGTCTATTAAGAAAATAAAGTTTCAAGATGCAAGATGCAGGTTTCAAGTATGATGGACTTGTAAAAAATCCATCAAGTATGAAAAACTTCATAATGGCTATGGGCTATAACCAATCGCCTATAGCCTCTCTTTTTTCTATTTTTATACTTCGTGGCGCCCCCTTGGGGCCTGAGGGCTTAATACGCTTCGAAGCAGGCGGCCCATCAGGTTTCTTTTAAAGGACGGTGCATAAAGGGAATTCTTGACCGGCGCGGCCTCTTTGGAGGCTAATTGAGCCGCCTCCTCCACGACTTCCGGGGAAAGGGTCCGGCCCTTGAGAAAGGCTTCAACCTTTTGGCCCCTCACCGGGCGACGATCCACCGCCGTATAGGCCAGGCGGTATTCCTTTTTCTCCAGAGAGGCTTGAAAGGCCAGACCGACAATCGGAAAATCGATGCTTTCCCGGTTGGCAAATTTTATATAGTTTGAATAAGCGCCTGCCGAAGGAAGAGGGACCATAATCTCCGTTAAAATTTCCCCCCCTTTCAAGGCCAGGGGAGCCAGGCCGTTTCCGGAGAAAAATTCCGTTAATGGGACCTCCCGGGAATCCCTATTCTTCTTTAACAGGATCTTGGCCTCCAGGACCAGCAGGGCCGGGGCCAGATCTCCGCAGTAACTGGAATAGCAGGCCTCCTGCTTCTGCACCACGTGACAGACTTCCCCTCCCACCTTGAGGCAAGGGGGGTTGGTGCTCCGCCACCATTTCGACTGATTAAAAAATTTACAGCGATTTTGCTGGCAAATATTACCGCCAAGGGTTCCCATACTCTGATGATGATAAGACCCCACCGAAGAAGCCGCCTGGGCCAGAACCGGCATTTTTTCCTTGATGAAAGGGTACTGGGAGATCTTTTTAAGGGGGGTCAAGGCCCCAATCCGGATGGCTCCTTCATCGGACCGGATATAATCCAGTCCTTTGATCTTTTTAAGATTTACCAGGGCAGAAGGCATTTCAATCCGATGCTTCATGTTAACCAAAAGATCGGTCCCGCCGGCCAGTATCCTGACCGTTTCTTCCTCCATGAGAAGGGCGGAAGCCTCCTCAATACTCTTCGGCTCTAAATAAGTAAACTTCGGTAGTCTCACTTTCCCCTCCTGTTCGGCAGGAAAAAAGTTGAAAGATGCAAGATGCAAGTTATAAGAAACCTTGGACCTTGAATCTATAAAGTTTTTCCCCCTCCTTCGACATTCAGTATTCGTTATTCGATATTCAAAATATTCGGTTTTTTGTGCCCCCTGGTGTTCCCCCCAAACGGGCATGAGGCTTCAGTAAATGATCTGCTGCTACAGCTCGTGAGGTCGAAAAGCCTCTTTTAAAAGACTGAAGGAATGATCCAGATTTTGATTCAATGGATAATTCCTCCCTTTTAGAAGCCACCGGGTTACTTTATTATTTATGGTGCCCCAAAAGATGGCCCTGGCTTCATAGGGATCCAAATCCTTTCTCATTTCACCGGAGTCTCGTCCCTCTTCAAAAATTTTTATTAACGTGGAAAATAGGGATTTAATCTGAGAGTACACCTCGGTCTGCAAATAATCCCGATTGGTTTGCAAAATTAAAAAGATGACTATTGCGGTTTGCGGACTTTTCTCCACATTCCGCAAATACCACCAATAAAATTTTCTGAGTTTATTAAAAGAACCTTCGATCCCGTAAAGCTGTTCCTCCAATTCTTCAATCTTTTCAGTGGCCCAATCATAGGGGATACTGAAAAGCAGGTCTTCCTTTCCTTGAAAATATTCATAAATGGCCGATTCAACCAAACCTACTTCCCTGGATATATCCGTAATGGTGGTTTTTTGATAGCCCTGCTCCGCAAACAGCCTGGTTGCTGCCGTAATGATGCTTTTTCTTATATCTTCCCGATCCTTTTTTTTCATGGAAAAAGAATAATATTATTTATTTATCTTAACGTTTTATATACAAAATTTAAATATATATATTTTTTATTATAAAAATACAGAACGATATTTTAATTGTCAAGAAATTATTTATTGTTATCCTGATAATTTTGTTTTGTTTCCAAGAAAAAAGAATAATATTCATTTATAATATCAATATATTAAATAATAAAAAAATATTTTTTAGAACGGTATGAATGTCTGAACTAAGGGGGGTCGTTTCCCGGCGGCGGACCGGGCGTGGATAAGGAAGACTTTCCTGGAGGTTATAGGCTTAATCAGGCCAAAAAAGGAGAATGATCGGGGCCAAGGCCAGGCGGTACCAGGCGAAAGGCTTTAAGGTCCAACGGCCCAGGAGTCGAATAAAAGCTGCTACGGTAATATAGGCCACCACAAAAGAGACCCCAAAGCCGATCCCTAACAAGACGAGGTCTCCTTCCTGGAAATGAGACCAGGTCTTATAAAGGTCGTAACCCGTAGCGGCGATCATTACCGGAACGGCTGCCAGGAAGGAATATTCGGCCGCTGTTTTGCGATCCAAGCCGTTCAGAAGGCCGCCGATGATGGTCGCCCCGGCCCGCGATATGCCCGGCCACATGGAAAGACACTGAAAGAGACCTATATACAGGGCCTGGGACCATTGAATCCCATCCAGAGAGTCAGCCCTAACTTTGGTCCGTTGGTGTTCGGCGATCAATATGCCGATCCCGCCCACAGCCATGGCTATGGCCACCCAGGTCGGATTAAACAGATACCCTTTGATAACCTTATAGGCGAATTTCCCTATAATGAGAGCCGGAAGGGTAGTCAGCCCCAACAAAAAACAACCTTGTAAGCCGGAAAACCCAACATTTCTTTGGGACCAGTTCAGCCAGGCTTTTTTGGGTAAAAGGCCGATAAATCTTTGGCGGTAGAGGATGACGACCGCCAGGATGGCCCCGAGCTGAATTACAATGTCAAAGGTCTCAGACATCCGTCCTTTAAAGCTCAGGAGATGTCCCACCAGGATCAGATGCCCTGTGGAGGAGACAGGGATGAATTCCGTTAACCCCTCCACGATGCCCAAAATGATGGCTACCCAATAATCAAACAATGCATTCTCCCAACCCGAAGGAATCGAAAAAAAAGAAGGAGGATTAAAGTCCCTCGATTACAGCCAATAATGCTCCCGGTACTGCCGATAAAACGCCACGGTTTTATCAAGCCCCTCAGCCAGCAAGGTGGTGGGCTTCCAGCCCGTATGGGCGGTCAGCTTGGAAAAATCGGTGACCACATCGCCCACTTCGATAGTCTTCCGATCTTCCGGCCAGGGGACATGGACATAGCGGCCTGACCCGCAGGCCCGGATGATTTTCTGAACCAGTTGCAGGAAGGTGATGGACTCGGCACTGCCGATACTATAGATCTGGTCGACACAGGAAGGATTTTCCCCTAATAAAAGCAGGCAGGAAATAATGTCGTCAATGTAAATCATTTCCCTTTTTTGGATGCCGTCGCCAAAGACTTTGATCTCCTGATCCTCCAGGGCCAATCGGATCAAAAAATTTTGGACGCCATATTGGGGATGACGCATCTGGTGTCGCGGACCATAGGTATTACCCAGACGCAAAGAGGTCACCCGGAGACCGCAAATTTTTTGATAAAGGAGGTGGTACCATTCTACGACCTGTTTACTGGCGGCATAAATGTCTTTGGGATTGGGCGGGGTAGCTTCCGTAATGGGGATGGTCAGGGCCTGGCCGTATTGGGCCCGGGTGCCGATATAGATGATCCGGGTTTGAGGATTGTGGGCGCGCAAGGCCTCTAAAAAATGGACCTGGGGGATGACATTGGTCTCCAGGTCAAAGAGGGGGTCGGTCATGGATTTCAGGTGGCAGGAATGCATACCGATATTAAAGATCAGGTCTTTGCCTTTGACCTGATCATCAACCACCGAACGATCCCCGAGGTTGGCCTGGACCACTGCCACCCGGTCTTTTATCGGTTCAATATTAAAGGGATTGGCCCCTAAATCCGGTATCAGGGCATCCAAAAGAGTGACCTCGGCCCCCGATTCAACCAGGCGAATGGCCAAAGTACTTCCGATAAATCCGAGGCCGCCGGTAATCAGTATCTTTTTGCCGGTGTAATAATTCATTTCAGACATTTTGGTCTCCTTCTGTTTCCAATTGATTTCATAGACCGGATCGTTCTATAATCCCGGATGGCGTCTTCGCTTCGAATCTTTAGTATCACATCCCGGACTTGAATACAACCGACGACTTTAAAAAATACAGCTTTGGATCTACGGGAAAGATGGGTTTGTACTAATCGATTGATCCCGGTGATAAGGGCAGGGAAATCGTTACACAGACCCCGGATCCCAATTTACCGGAAAGATTGATCTTGCCCTGGTGCATATTAACAATTTTTTCCGCCAGGGTCAGCCCCAAACCGATCCCATAGGTTTTTGTGGTAAAAAAAGGCTGCCGGGCCTTTTCTAAATGTTCCGGAACCATCCCCACGCCGGTATCGCTTATTTCAACCCGGACTTCTTTCCGGTCAACCCCGGTGCAGACACGCAACCGACCCCCCGAAGGCATGGCGTCGATGGCATTGCGGCAGATATTCAGGACGGCTTCCTTTATCCGGTCTTCATCCAGATCCATTTCAGACAGATCCGGAGAAAAGTCGGTCACCAGGGTTATGTTGGATTTTTCCATTTGGGAATGGAGGGTCTGGAGACAGGAATGGAGAAGGTGGTTTAAATGGATTTTTTTAGGGGTTATCGTCGGACATTGGATAAAGTCAAAAATCTGGAACAGGATCTGCTCCAGCCGCAAGGTTTCCTTGACGATAGTCTCCAGATGTTTTTTATATTTCTCCTCCTGGGTGTGTCTTTGGATAAATCGGGCCACCCCGCCGATGGAGGCCAGGGGGTTCTTCATTTCATGGGCGATTTGAGCCGCCATTTCCCCCAGGGCCGACAGTCGTTCGACCCGTATCAGCAGGTCCCGGTTTTCTTCCAATTCCTTGTTGACGGCTTCCAGGTTGGACACTTTTTGGGCCAGTTCGGAATAGAGCCGGCTTTTTTCTATGGCCAGGCTGGCCTGATTGGCAAACAGCTCCATAGCCGTAATGTCTTCGACCGTGATCGGTTGGCGGGTAATATAGTTGTCGGCGACCATAACCCCTTGGACCCGGTCCGGCGAACAAAGGGGAACAACGGCAAAGGACTCGGACCCTAAAAGATGAATGATATCCTTTTTAACAGGCTGCTTATCGATCTGGCCGTCTACGACATTAAAAGATCGTTTTTCTTGAGCGGCCCGGATCAGGATGTTATCATAATCGGTGGAGGGAAGCGAAATCGCCTGGGCGATTTGGTTGACCCGGGTGTTTTCAATCCGGCAAACCCGACCGTATTCGGCGATGGCCTGGGACAGACTGGTTTTGCGCTCTTGTAAAGAGGCCCAGATCCGCCCCGCTTCTTCGGGACTGCCCGGGCCTATGGCAATCTTGCCTTCCAACCGGGTTTGGGTATCATTGAATAAGGCCAAAAAGGCCCGGTTTAACCCCAGTCCTTCGCCGGCGGTGATTCCGACTAATATAGTCCTTAGGATTTCTTCAAGTTCTACGGTCTCTAACAGCGAAAAGGCTATCTTGACAGAGAGACCGTGTAAAATCTCCAAGCGGAGATTTTTTCTCTCGATGGCCTGATGATAGAGTTTGTTTTCAATTTCCAAACGCCTTTTCTCCAGAGCCCGGCGGACCACCAATTGCAGTTCCTCCAACGGGAAAGGCTTGGGAATATAATCAAAGGCCCCTTTTCGGATAGCCAATATGGCGGTTTTCACATCGACTACACCCGTCAGCATAACCACGCAGACTTCCTGGTCCTGCTCAAGAATCTTAGGCAAAAGGGTCAACCCATCCTGGTCGGGAAGTTTGATGTCCAGGAGAATCAGGGCCAGGCGATGGTCGGCCATCTGATGAAAAAGCCCTCGACCGTCTTCAGCCTCCAGACAGGTATATCCGGCCTTACTCAGGGATTTCTGGATGAGCCGCCGGATATCAGGGTCGTCATCTACGATGAGTATCTTTTCGTCAGGGGACATGGCAGGTTCTCATTTCTTTATTGACAGGATAGAAGCCCTTCATTAGAATTTTTAATTGGGACGCGGATTTTCGCTGATACACGCAGATCATTATTCTGTTAGCTCTTTATATTTAAAATCTTGGCAATCTGCACGATCGGCATCCTGCCGATCCGAGTTCATCTGCGTCCAAATGCTAATTCTTATACTTTATAGTTAGGAAACTACCATTTCTAATCCAAGGGAGGAATTATGTCTGACAGTCTTGATGTAATTATTGTCGATGATGATCCGGCCGTTTGCGAGGTCGTGGCCAGGATCATCACCAGATTTTATACCTGGGGGCAGGTGCTCACCTTTACCAAATCCGGAGAAGCCGTCGCCTTTTGCCGAAGCCAGAAAAATTCCGTTGCCATATTCGTTTTAGACGTCTTTATGGGTGAGGAAACCGGATTCGGTTTTCTGGAGGCGGTCATCGACAAGTTTCCCCTGGCCTACCAGGATACGATCATTGTCACCGGAAATGCCAGTGATGACGTGGTCAATATGTGCATCGCCTCGGACATTACCTATCTCATTGAAAAACCCATTCGCCCCTATGCCCTGCAATTAGCCGTTCGAGCCATTGTAGCCAAATATATAAAATTCGCCAAGAAGATTTTGCGCGATCCGGCCCTGGCCGAAAGTATCGCCGCCTTTTAGGGATCAGGGATCAGGGATCAGGGGTCGGGGGACAGTTGAAGAGAAAGTTGCAGGTGTAAAAACCTTGAACCCTGTACCTTACCCATAGCCCATCACCAATCACCTGAAAAAATTTTCATGTTTCGTGACGCCCTCCAGGACAAAGGTTTAACTTTTCCCCGATCCCTGACCCCCGAACCCCGATCCCTTTCATGATGAGGCAAAAGTGGTGGTCAGGTCATTATCGATCACATAGATACAGGCCTCCTTGGCCCCCTGGGAGGAGTAGCCGAATTTTCCCATGAGGTTCTGCATGAGGAAGTTGATCTCCTCCCGGATCCTTTTATCGTAGGTCCTGAAACTATCGGTGGCAAAATCCTTGATGGCCCTCCTGAAATTTTCATTTTTCAGGAAAGGGTCCATTACCTTTTCCTTCAGATTGTGGACATACCGTTCCCGCAGGGATTGATATACCGAAGTCTCGGTAACTTGCTTTCCCTCCAGGAGCATTTCCTGGGTCAGTGTTCTGGAGGCATATTGATTCTGGATCTCTTTTCGGAAGGCCTGCCTTTGGGAATCCTTTAGTCCCGCACCGAGGATGCGGCGTTCGAGACCTTCAAAAAACTCTTCTCCGATTTCCAGGGTCTCCCCGGTATAGATGCACCTTTCGGCACTGCCGGGTTCAAAGTTGGTAGCAAACAGGTAATTCTGAATATCCCTTGAAATCCGTTCCTCGTTATAGTAGTAAAGCGATTCCTTGACTTCCTGAAGAACCGCATAGTTATAGGAACTTACCAGGGAATCCAAAAACCCTTCAGGGATCGAAGCCAGCAGGTCCCGGCGATTTTCGCGGAAGAAATGATAAACCATGGCCATGGTGATTAATTTGCCATTCTTGGCGTAGGTGGAATAAAACTCATTTAAAATCATGATGGAGTCTCTTCCTGAAAAACCTTTGGTCCCCTCGGTCTCCGACTCGCCGATGATGGACTGTCTTCGCTTGGCCGTAAATCTTTTCCGGTCCTCCTGAGAAAGCCAGGGGGGAATCAGGCCAGCATAGATATCCATTTTCAACAACTGGAGGTTTCGGTCACAATACAGCCGGTAGCGATCCGACCCTTTGATCCACTCCTCTAACCCCTCGGATTTTTCATTCATCCGGGAGGATATAACCACCTTGGAGAAATTTTGGAGCACCCGGGGAAGAAAACGGCTCTCGAGTTGATCACCAAAGACGTTCTTATAGATCTTGACCTCGGTATTGTAATCGAGGACATAGGGAATCTTGATAAAGGTGATTCGGTCGATAAAAGAATGGGTGTCGCCTATATTTTCCAGATCTTCCGGATTCATCAGGGCCAGAAACAGGGAATTCACATTCTCTTCGATCTCTTCCTCCACCTTATGGACCCCTTCACTGATGATGCCGTGAAGATTGGCAAAGCGTTCCTTGTTGTGATCTTTCACATCCATCAGGGCGAAAATACCGTTGTTGGTGATGGCATATCGGGAGAAAAGATATTTAATCCGGTTGCTGTCTTTGACCAGGGCATTCAATTGACTTTGGAGCATCTCATTCGTGATGACCGCCACTTTAGTAATCCGGTCGCCGGGATTAAAGACACTGATCCCCTGGCCCAGGCGCCGGTTAAATTCGTAGCGTCGGGCAAAGACCATATCAAAGACCTTGGCCGGAGAATCCAAAAGGTCCAAAAGGGTCTGATACAGGGATAGACAGATCGTGCAGGGATTATCTCTGAACACCCATTCATACTGCTTTTCGGTAAATAACTTTTGTTTGAACCCTTCATCCTGGATGAGATGGTCAAAGACCTCCCGGCGATACCCTTTAGGGATTAAGAGGATAGGATTGTCATGGCTGGGGCAGGGGACCTCCAGGTATTCCTTGGCCGGCAGGCCCAGGATTTGATCCCGCTGGGCCTGCCGGGGGGTCAGGGAGGCATGCTCAGCCAGGGTCCGCAACTGGCCCAAAAGGGCATGGGCCTCATTTTCAAAAAGCATGCCCAGTTCCTTTTTGTCCAGGCGCCAGACGGTTTCGTAGGTGCTTCCGGCGGCGGTTTTGCTGTAATGCTCAAACTTCATCAGCAGGTTGTTCAGGAAGGTGCTCTTACCGCATCCATGAGGACCTTCAAAAATATAAATCCGGTTTTGCTGCCTTCCATGTTGAAAGGCATTGATATGATTGATAAGCCGGTTGGCGAAGAGACGGTCGGCGAAAAAAGGGTGGTCCGCCCCGTCGACAAAAAGGCTGTTGCAGTCATAATAGACGTAGTTGATGGATTCCGGATCATCCGGATATTCATTCACCCCTTCGCCTAAATGACTTTTGATCATGTCCTGGAGCCTCTGAAAAATATTGCGAAAGACCAGGGTCGGTTGTTCCCCGGCCAACGTCATGAATTCCCGGTAATTCATGGGAAGGCGGTTTTCCCGTTCCTTGATCTTTTGACAGAGGCTGGATATTACTTGCTCAACGGATCCCATGGGCCGCCTTTCCTCATAGAAGGGACCTGGAGAGTTTTCGATTCTCCATGGTATAAAGGACCCGGCCGAACCGGACTTGGTCTTGACGCGAAGATTTACCATCGGTCGGGACCGGGTCATACAAATTGTAGGTATAGGCAAGGGAGGGCTCCGGTTTTTCTATCGGTTCGGAGGTTTCGAGCTTCACCGGCCCCCCCCAGAGGTACTCAATCCCTAAAAGGGTGTGGGCGATAAATTCGCGGACCAGGGGTTTGCCTTCGAATTGATGGTCAAGATATAAGGACCGGTCTTGGGATTTCGGCTCACCGATGACTATATGGGGCGGATGGTAAAGGGATTCAAGCAGCATCGCTTTGTAGTCCGAAGCCTTCCGGCTCTGGATATAATACTCCCAAACCTCTTTTTGAGGGTTCAATCTTTTTCCGGCCACAAAAAGTTTGTAAGTATCCACGAAATCCTGATCCACAAAGGTATTGATAAACATAAAATCGTTGAAGTTTTCCCGAACCTGAAAAACGAAATCCCGCCCTTGTCCGGTTTTTTGGTCAAAGCTACTGCGTCCCCCGATACTTTCGAGCCGTTGGAAGGCATAGGAGATCCGGCCTTGGTCGGCCAACCCTTCCAAATAGGAAAACAGCCTCATGCCCAGGGCATAGGGATTGAGTCCCACTCGCGGAAGGGCCGTTACCTTGGCATTGACCCTGGCGAAAGCCACCTCATTGCCCTTGATCCGGTCGTCGTTGATAAACAACTTTTCATGCCAATAGCTGGCCCAGCCTTCATTGAGGATCTTGGTCCTGATTTGCGGTTGAAAATAGAGAGAGGTCTTTCGGACAATCTCCATGACCGTTTTCATCCAGCGGTTTTCTTCCTTTTGTAAAAACGGCGAGTGGTCCGCAATAAAACCGATCAGGTCCTTGGATTTGGGTTTCTTACCCTTATGCCGGGTGGCGTATAAGGCCTCAAACTCAGGATATTTCTTGGACACCTGGGAAAAAAAGATCGATTCGGTCATGGGACCGAACCGGCCGGTAGTTTCATTATAGCGGTCCACTTCCTTGAGATACTCATGGAAAGGAACCCCGACGATGGTCTGCAAGAACAGATCGAAATAGAAATCCAGCTTGCCGGCGCTCTTGGTCCCGGCCGGCCGGTTAAGGTCTGAGAGTTCATTATAAAAGCCGACCAAATTGTCGATCCCCCGGGTGAACTCGATGACATAGTCCACGAAACGTCCCTTTTCCGAGCGCAGCAAGGTAATAGAGCGTTTATCGGAAAGGGCCTGTCCGGCGAAATCTTCCTGCCAGGTATGTCTGAAATACAGGTTGTTCTGAAAAAAATCGATATGGGCCAGGACATGATAAAAGATCATCACATTCAACCAGTCCGGGTTGTTGTCATTATAGAACGACATGGCCGGACGGGTATTGATAACGGTTTCATAGGGATTATAAGGATACAGCTCGTACTTCCCTTTTTCTTTGAGCACCTCCACTTCATGGACCCAGTAATCATACAAGGTGGGGATCATGTTTTTAGGCATCAGTTCCAGAAGGTCTTTGTTGGTGACGATATATTCCAGGGTTTCGTCCTGAAACTTAAGCCCGGCCTCTTTGGCCCGGTCTTTACAGCCTTCCATGATGCGCTTGGTATGTTGATTGATGAGTTCCATTTAACACAAAAATAAAGTTTCAAGATGCAAGATGCAGGTTTCAAGTATGAAAAACTTCATAATGGCTTTTTTCAATTTTCGTCCTTCGTGGCGACTGTCCCCACCCCTTCCTCCCCCTCCGGCGGATAGGATGAGGGAGGGAGGCTCCTTGGTTCAAGATATCAGTTGTTTGATGCCTTCAATCAGACGGGATTCCTCGGCCTCTTCCTCTATGACCACCAACCGTAATTGCTTCATATATTCTTCCAGGACTCGAGAATCCTTGATCGTCTTCTCCAGGGCCGATCCTCCTCGATTGGCCACGGTGATACCCACCCGGCTGCTATAGAGGGCCATCTTGCGGAGTTCCGGAATGGTTTCCTTCCCGGTGGTGTCCCAATCGTCTCCATCGGTTCCGTGAAAGACATAAATATTAAAATCCCTGGACAAATTTTCTCTTTCCACGATTTCATTGACCAGCCGATAAGCCGAGACCACCTTGGTCCCGCCGGCTACCGACAGACTGGAATAGCTGTGGAAGTCAGGGACCTCCCTGGCCTCGGTATCGTGGAGAATAAAGCGGGTCTCCACCTGTCGATCGTATTGGTACAGGAGCCAGCTATAGATCAAGACGTGTTGGGTCACCACCACCTCGGTCGGTTTGCCGGACATGGAACCGGAATAATCCCGGACGAAAAAAACCATGGCCTGGGATTCAAAATCCTGTTCCTTGGAAAGGATCCGGTAAACGCTGTCCTGCGGAGAGACCAGGAGACGGGCCGGATCGATCTGGGCAACATCCGGAATGGTGTTCAGGTTGATGTTGGTCTCGATGATCTTCCTTAAGGTAGCCTTTTTATCCAGGACCTGGCCAAACCCCTTATTCCGGTCGGTGAGTTCATAAGTAAATTTTTTTAAGGAACGTTTTTTCCCCTTTTCGGTCAGATTGGGCAGGTTGAATTTTTCGGTTAAGATCCTCCCTAAATCAAAGGCGCTGGACTCGATCTCATGCTCCCCACCCTCGCCCTGGCCGGCCCCTCCGGTTCCTGAGCCTTCCGTTCCGTGGACCGGTTCCTCTCCGATCACCTGGCCGTCATTACCCTCCCCTGACCCGCCGGACTGATCTTCAGTTTTAGAGGAATCCTCCTTCAGGTCGTGGATCAATTTCTCCTCCACGGTTGTGGGAACCACGACGATTTTCTCCTTCCCCCCTTTCCCGACCTTGATCAACCGGCCGATCCGGATCTTCCGGGGAAACCCGTCCTTTTCCCGTTGAAGGTCTCTTTCCAACAGCTCATCAATCGATTTCAGATTTTGAAGATAGTGTCCCCTTGGTGCGGTGAGGGCTTGAAGATGGGTCAGGTCGTCCTGTTCATAATAAGATTTCCGAAAGGCCCTTCCAATCGGGCCTTCGGTCAAGGGACTATCGGCGACCGAATCCGACACGAAGCGATGCACGGCTTCGTGACCTTCTTCCGGTTCTCGGGAATCTGGATTAAATTTTTGCGTCATGATCGTTTAATTTTCATCATTCCGGGTACAAAAATACTCGATAGTCTTCTGTGCGCAGGTTTTACAATATCTCAACTGGGTCAACATGGTTTGCGTCATGCGGTCATAAAGCTTCTGGTTCTCATCGTTGGTCCGGTTGGCCAAGGCCCCGATCAGACTCCCGGCCCCGGCGATATCGGACTTGAGTCTCACATCCGTGACGGCCTTGACCAGTTCGATATTGTCCATAAAATCATAACCGGGATCGATTGACAACTTTTGGCCGTAAATCTTTCTTATGGAAGTCCTGAAGGATTCCCGCTGTTCATGGGTCTTCAGACCCAACCTCTCCTCAACACTCTGGATATATCGCTCATCGATCTTGAGGGCCTTTAATTGAGCGGTCTGGGGATCCTTATATTTCCACATCTTATCAGGACCCAGGTTTTCGGCATCGATCCCGATAATCATGTTGACATAATTCATGACATCTTTTTTTATGGCATGAGGTTCATCCATATAGGCATTGAACATCTCGGTCATGATCCGTTCCCGGTATAAACCTCGAGCCGTCTTGATGTCTTCAAAATATTTTTTTCTTTCATTGGCCTCGGTTACATAATCCAGGATTACCCGCTCGAAGGCCTTAAAAATGTCCTCGGCAAACATACATTGACCTTCGTTAGTTTCGGAGGTCTCCATCAACAATTGGAGGGCCCTCCCCAAGTCCCGCTGCCCCAGTCCTTTTTGACCGAATCGTTTGGTGATGTCCGGTTCATGATTAAGGGTGTCGATGACCTCGGCCAGGGTCTTGATGCTTTTTTCCCCGGCCACTTCTCCGGCCCCCAGTTTCATCATCTCTATAGTGGTCAGTTTCTCCGACCTGGGCAGGCGGGTTAAAACGGCCGCCACGGAAGCCGCATAATTCAAATTAGGGTCCTGGTGTAATTTTTCCTTGGTCAGGGTGGTCTTGGATTCGCTGCCTATGGCATAGGCGGTCAGTTGTTCCTGCATACGGTAATTGGTATTGTGGGCCACATAGCAGATGCGGCATCGATCCACGATGGGGGCCTCTTCTTTTTCGGCCAGGAAGCGGTTGAACTCGGCATTGTTGCTGGTGGCGATGATCAGGGTATCGATGGGCCAGCGGAACCCATCTATTTCTATGTTTCTGTTTTGGATTACCCCGAGATAAACCTGAACGAGATCCTTTTTGTTTTTGAAAATCTCATCGCTGAAATGGATCCCCCCTCCGGCTACCCGGGCCAGGGCACCCCTCCGGAGGTCAAAACGATAAGGGTTATTCGGATCGGTTAAATGAAGGAGTCTTTGGATCGATTCTTCCCCCAAAAGGTCTACGGCCGAAGAAGTGATCTTGTCCTTGGCCGAATATTTCCCGGTGATCGTCCCCAGGCTTTCGCTTAAGGGGACCGGGACTATTTCAAAAAAGGAAGTCAGTTCTTCGATAGTTCCGTTTACGGCGTTCCGGATATCGTTCAGGATATAGTCACTGCAGGCGCCCAAGGGTCTGAAGGTTTCAAAGAGGCTTTCCACTTCCCGGTCGGAAAATCCGAAGGCCTGGGTCAGATAGGCCATGTTCTCTTGCCGGGATGGGAAGAGGTTCATGGCCAGGATCATGGGATCTTCAAAAGTCTGGGACTGGATCTGGGTTATTCGACCATAGGTGCCCAGTTTTTCCAGATTCTTGAAGTTGAAGGTATAACGGCGGTTTTCTTCCTGGGCCAAGAAATTCCGATAGAGACTGCAGAGGGTATCGACCAAAAAGGTCTTCCCATTGCCCGGCTCCCCCACCAGGACAAAGGCCATTTCCCGGGATGAACCCCCTTCGGCCGCATCCTTGATACAAGAAACAAAACTATTGATCTCATCATACATGCCGATGACGTGCTTATTGCCCAGGCGAAAGATTTTAAAGTTGTAGGTGCTTTTCCCATTGACCACGACCTTTTCGATCAATTCATTGTTTTCCAGGATCATCCGGGCCACGGTCTGAAAGGCATTTTCATACCGCCTTTTTCCTTCCTTGACCTGCTGCAGGTGAAATCCCAGGGTCCTTGGGCCGTTTGTTTCCATGTCGTTCCTCCCGGGCCAGTCAAACCCTTGGCCGGATGACCAGGGGCTCAACGGCATCTTAAAGTGTTACCTTATTTTAATAGCAAGGAGTATGCCATTAAAAACAGCTTGCCCGGTTACCCCTTTTCCTCCATCCAGGGGGCGAGGGAAACTATCTATTTTTCATCCGGATTTTACATCAAATTAGTCAAGAAAGCTGAACGGATAGGTTAAAGAAAGGCCGGTCGGGTTTGGTGGTCCAACAGGAACAGGTTCTTTTAATCGGAATTCCGGAAACTGTCCGGGAGAACCTTAACCAACTTTGATGACATCCGGCATGTTTTTGATGTTTCCTCCGCATCCTGACAAAAAGCTGACAGACCGGACAGGGTTACATTTCTCCTTGAAGAAAGCGGCCGCCTGAGATACGATACCCTTCGACCCAGATTCAAATATCTTTGGTTAGCCTTTTTTTTCAAATCTTTTCAAAAATCCCTCGACACCTCCTGTTTACAAAAGGAGGACGGGGGGATTTACCGACGGAGGAAAGTATGAGTGAATTTGAAAACAAACGGGTTTTGGTAACCGGAGGCTCCCGGGGTATCGGGCTGGGAATTGCCCGGTATTTTGTGGGCCAGGGTGCCTGGGTGGCCATCTGCGGCCGGAAAGAATTCAACTTGCAAAAGGCCAAAGAGGAAATGGGAAATCTCTTAACCTTTCAGGCCAACGTCGGGAAGGCCGAAGAGGTGACGGAATTGTTTATTAATATCCGTTCGGAATTCGGCGGCCTGGACCTTCTGGTTAATAATGTAGGGATGAATATCTTCACCCCTTCTACGGTGGAGGCCGAGGTGACCCTCTGGGATAAGATCCTGGATGGAAACCTGAAGTCCGCTTTTATGTGTTCCCGCCAGGCCTTCCCCCTGATGAAAGAAAAAGGGGGGTCCATCATCAATATCAGCTCTACGGCCGCCCATCGGGCCGCCCCGGGCATGGGGATTTACGGGATAGCCAAGGCCGGGATGGAGATGCTGACTAAGGTCCTGGCCAGAGAACTGGCTTCTTATGGAATAAGGGTCAATGCCGTGGCCCCCGGTGTGGTGGAGACTGATTTCTCCAAACCTTTTTGGACGGATGACTCCATCCTGAAGGAAATACTGAAAGGGGTCCCCCAGGGGCGAATCGCTAAAATCGAAGATGTGGTTCAGATGGTGGATTTCCTGGCCTCCTCAAGATCCGCTTATTTGACCGGGGAGATAATTTCCCTTTGCGGCGGGGCCGAGGCCTGA
>CAZVHO010000060.1:0-31277 GCA_964627515.1 uncultured Thermodesulfobacteriota bacterium
CAAATTTCATTTAATTTTGAGTTTCTTATTCTCTCATTTTTGAGACATCGAGGTTTTGCGGTTCAGTTCCTCACAAAATAGCCATATTCTTTGGCATTGACATTGGTCCGCTTTTCATTCCCTATGGTTGAACTGGGTGCCGGTCCGTAATCATGGCCGGGCCAGACGATGGTATCGTCCGGAAGCTTCATCAGCCGGCGTATAGACGCCCCCAGGGTGGGGCGGTGTCCGCCGGCCAGATCGGTGCGGCCGCTGTCGCCCACAAAGAGGGTGTCACCGGTAAAAAGCTGGCCTTCGGCATAGAGGCAGAGACCGCCCGGTGTGTGGCCCGGGGTATGGAAAACCTGAAAGGTGATTTCACCCACCTTAAAGGTTTTTTCGTCTTTCAACCGGATGTCTGCTTTCGGACCACCGGAAACAAGATCATCTTCCAGGGCATGTCGGACAATTTTTGCATCGGTCCGTTTTTTTAAGGCATCGTTGCCGGTGGTGTGATCAAAGTGGTGATGGGTATTGAATATATATTTTATGTGCAGGTCTTCCTTCTGGGCCAGGGCAATGATATGATTTA
Source organism: uncultured Thermodesulfobacteriota bacterium (assembly GCA_964627515.1). Taxonomy (GTDB): domain Bacteria; phylum Desulfobacterota; class RBG-13-43-22; order RBG-13-43-22; family RBG-13-43-22; genus RBG-13-43-22. Next base: position 572 of record CAZVHO010000060.1, read on the forward strand.
CGTCCCCGCCCGGATCAATAACCATGGCCTCCCTGGTTTTGGGACAGCCGATCAGATAACTGAAAACATCATAAGAACCAACGGGTATTTGCTTGACGATCATGATTCCCTCCCTTTTACATTAATATTTACGTTGAGGGTTCCGTCCCCTCTTCCGGTACCATGCCAATTCACGGTTGGCCATTAAGAATTTAACGAGGAGTTAGATAATTCATCGGCATTTCTCATTTTCCCCCGGCTCAGGGAAGCGAAAACGCCCACAAAACAAAAGACCGTGAAGATCATAAAAGCCCATTTCATTCCTTTAAGAAAGGCTTGGTAATTGTCCGGTGAAATAGGAACAGGTCCGATGAGTACCGATAAAACCGAGGTAACAATGGCCATACTGATGATCATCCCCAACTGACGCATGGTGCCCACCGCTCCCGAAGCGAGCCCATAAAAGCGTCTTTCTACCGAACTCATGATGGCATTGGTATTGGGGGAGGAAAAGAGGGCGAAACCAAATCCGGTCAGGGCCAGATAAAAGACCACCCACCCTACCGCCAGGTCGTTGCTGATGGTCGAGAGAAGAACCAGTCCGATGGTGGTCACTCCCATCCCTATGGAGGCTACAATCCGGGGTTCGATGCGATCCGATAATCTTCCGGCAAAAGGGGAAAAGACCGCCATCATAAAAGGTTGGGCGATCAGGATCAGGCCCGTGGATTGGGGGCTTAAGCCCTTCACCTGTTGAAAATAGAGGCTAAGCAGAAAGGTCATGGCAAAAGTGGCGCAATAATGGATCAGGGCGGCCAGGTTGGAAAAAGCGAAGGCTCGATTGGTGGTAAAGAGCTTTACTTGAAAGACCGGCAACCTGGTCCGAATCTCCCATCGGACAAAGATCGCGATACCCATAAAACCCAACAAGGAGATCCATAAACCCTTGATGGTCGGCAGTTTAGACAGGCCGTATATCAAGACCAGGATAGCCGCTCCATAGAGGATCGACCCGGTTAAATCAAAGGATTCTCCTTTGGCGTCGGCCCAATCCTCTTTTATTTTACTCATAAGGAGAAAGATAATAATGAACCCAAAAGGAAGATGGATCAGAAAAACACTTCTCCAAGTCAGATAATGGGTCAAAATCCCGCCTAAGAAAGGGCCGAGGGTGAGACCCAAATAAACTGCCGCCACATTGATCCCCAGAACCCTCCCTCTTTCCTGGGGGGGAAAGACCGAGGTCAGGATGGCGATTCCCGTGGCAAAGATCATGGCGCCGCCGAACCCTTGAAAGATTCGGAACAGGATCAGCGAAGGACCGGATAACGCCAGACCGGACAGGAGAGAGGAGATGGTAAAAATGAGAATCCCATAGGTGAAAATCTTTTTCCTTCCGTAGATATCAGCCAGTCTGCCGAAGGGTACCAGGACCATAACCGAGGCCAAAAGAAAGGAAGTGGCCACCCAACTCAACGTAATCGCATCCATATTAAATTCCCGGGCGATGTCCGGCAGGGCAATATTGATAGCCGACCCCATAAAGGGGGTCATAAAAGAGGTCAGGACAGCAATAATCAAGGCCGAATTTTGAACGGATTTTTGATCCATGGAAGATTCTGAATCGACTGGCGGGTGTCCCGGCTTCTCTTCGTCAGGTCCCAATTTTTTTATTTTTCCTGGCCATGAATTTATAATAATCCATCTCAATCCCTTCGTCTTCCACTCCCGTTTTTCTCTTGACCCTTTGATATCTAATATTTATTCCAGCTAAAAGCAAGATTTTCCTTTTTTTATCAAGTAAATAAGAAAACTTACCAATGGTCTTCGTTTTAGAATTTACTTTTAAGTTGCTTTTGCCATTATTTTGTATAAAACTAAGACAAGTTTTGTTGAGGAATCAACAGATTATCTAATCTTTAACTTTCCAAGGCCTTCTTCTTCCTACTACCTCTAACTCTATTGATGTTAAGGCCTGGATCAATTCCACTCAGTTTTCCAGAGTGTTGGTCATTTCTTTCTCTGCCGGTTTTTCTCTGTGGGGTTTTAGACCGGATTGAAGAAAATTTTTTTAAGTTCCTTCTCAAGTTTATCGAGCTGGAAAGGCGCCTACAAAGGCTTCTTGGCAAAAAGGTGGACGTAGTCCGGAAGGAAGCGATAAGACCGGTTATCAAAGAGGATATCCTCAAGGAGGTACGTTATATATGACCCGTAATTATCTTTTGTTTGTGGAGGACATCCTGGAAGCCATCGAAAGTCAGGGATGGAGGATCAGGCCAAGGATATTGGAAAATGATATGAGTTGGGAAAGAAAAAGAGGGGTGGCGGAAAACCGTGATATATTCAGGGAAGATTAAATGCCTGGAAAGTTATGCACGTTCAGAAAGAACGTCCCCTCTTCACGCGAGCGGCTGAGGTAGTGAAGACCCGAAGATTATTCTGTCAACTGGCGGTCAAGAGATGGGGATATACGGGGGCGGAAGTAGCGCGCTACTTAGGAACAACGACATCTTCCGTTACCCGGTTGGCAAACGCTCCGGAAATGCCTGGCCTCTGCTACTCAAATTATGCAACTTAGAATGTCCCATATTCCATATTCATAAGAAATGGAAGCTGAAGTGAAACACATAGAAGATAAGCAACTGGCAAACGGCGTTGTGGTACGGTTTTATGATGAATCCCGCAGGGTGGCCGGTGATCGCTGGCAGGTTAAAGTGCGCTACGATGCCTTGGTCTCGGTCTCTGAAACATTTTGGAGTCTGGTGAGTGGAGAGCCGGAATTGATTGAGAAGATTCGTGCCGCATTAGGGGGGGAGATTGTCCTTACCAACGTCAATGAGCGGAATTTTATTTCAGCGGAGGAAAAGGAGGTGTTGGTTGCCGAAATAGTCAGCCGAGCTCGGGAAAATATCTTCGGCTATCTCGCTGATCCTGGATTTCCCGAGCGTTATTTTAAACGCTGTTTTAAGGAGGCGCGCGAGGAAATTGAGCGGAAAAAGAGAGAGGTGTGGGTTCCAGACAACGAAGATGTTGAAGAGCCCGTTGATTTTTCCCATCTTTTTTCAGATGTGAAAAAGAGCGAATAACGCAAATCAATTCAGGGGCATCTTACTTTATTTTAACCAAACAATCCACAGGTTGAGTCGGTTATTTTATCGTTATGTGAGTGACTTATGCAAAAGAATAAGATATGCAGAAACACGATTTTCCCCGTAAAGATCCTGAAGAAGACTCTCGCAGCGGGTTTTGGAGCTGGCCGGTGATTTCCGGGAAGGATACCCGATCACATCGTTACCGGGCGCAAGGTATGCAGTAGAGGCGTCCGTCGCGGGTAACGGTGCGGGTTTCCCTGACCCCTTCGCCGTAGCGGCTGCAAACGAGGGTGGGGAAAATCCGGGCTTCGGCGGGGAATTCGAATTGGGGTTCCGAGACCCGGTAGAGCGACTCCAGGGGATCTTTTAAAAGCTGCTCGATGAATTTTTCCCGGTCGGTCCGGCCGTCGGGACCGGTCGGCCTGATTAGATCTTCCCGCAGGGCGATCCTGACCGCTTTCCCCGATTTGCGCGATCCTATTGTAAAAACCTGTTTTCCATAATCCTGAAAAAAGAGATTGCCCTTGCCGAAGGTGCAGCCGCAAAGTACCTGAACGGCGTCGACGCTGCAGCTCTGGTTTTCCACCACGGCCACCAGTTCCTCGTCTTCGCAACGGGTCACGCCCAGTTTTTCCAGGGCCGCCTTCGCGGCCCGGTAGCCGATGAGCAGGCCCGGACAGAGGTGCCCGTGAAAGCGGACGGTTTTTTGTAAGTCAGGGGGATATTTTCCCATGGTGATCCCTAAATCCGAAATTCGAAGCACGAAATCCGAAACAAGCCCGAATGTTCAAAATCCAGAAGATGCCCTCATCCCCTGTGTCATAGAACCAGAGGAGAATACCAAACCCAAATCTTTTGAGCTCCAGATAGACTACTCGGATTCCCAGCTTCCTCTCGATGAGAATCAGGATTTCGGAAATTTCTCGGATCAATCGACCGTTTGAGATCATATCAGGGCCGATAGGGAAAAGTCTTTCCAAATTTCAAAGGATGGTCTTTCCTTGTCGCCTTTTTTTACCACTTAACGATCAGTCTTGCCCCTGATTCTCCCATTTTTATTTGATGATGTCTTATTCCCCTCTGTTTTCTCCTTATTTTTCTTCTTGATCCTGCTTTTTGCTTATTTTATACTCTTCACATGAAAAAGCAACTTCTTATCAAAAATTACTTAACCTGCTGTCCATTCTTATTTGACCAGATCAATCCTGGTTCAAGGGTCAGGCCGGATATCGGGCGAGAGCGTTACGGGCGGCAAGGAGTGGAAGAAAGACAAAGGGTGAGCGCATGACCTACCCCAACTCGACGGTGGAAGTCTCGCGGCGGCTGTTCCTGGTTGTCGGGATCGTGGTGGCTGCCTGGCTCGGGTGGCTGACCGACCTGCGGCCATATGTGGATGTGTCGCGCCCGGAACGTCCACCGAGGGCGATAGCTTCGGGCGCCAGCACTGGTGCGCCTCAACCTGACGCGCTCGTCGCGGAGAAGCGGGAGCCGGAACAAAAGCCGATGCTGACGGTGAGCGGACCGAAGTGGGACGCGTTCTTCTTCCGTGTCGATCAGAGCTTTTTCGCGAACCTTCCTGTCGCTGGCTGGGAGCATCGCATCACGTCGGCCGATCTCAAAGAGGCCCGGAAAGCGAACATCAGACGCGTCGCGATGACCGGGCAACAGCGTCAGGACGAACGCGAGTCGATCCAGCGCGTCAAAGAGAAGTACGGCATCGACGCGACGTTCACCGGAACCTTCCGTCGGCTCTACTTCCAGCGCGACGAGCCGCCATTCGACACCCTCCGCGCCGACAACGGCACCTACATCCTGACGCTCGACGGCAAGCCCGACCGGCAGCTTGAAGTCACGCTGCTGCCGGCCCACGAATTGATCCCCTTCTTCGATGTGAATCCACTGCCGAGGTCGTTCATCTATCCGCTTCGGAAATGGAGCCTCTGGGTGTTCGGGATCGGTCTGGTGCTGTTTCTCCTCTTGCCCTATCCACGCCGCCCGGCCAATGTCATCGCCTACCAGCGGTGGCGCATTCTGCTTGGCGATGTAGCGTCGACGCTGTTGTTCGGGGTGTGCTTCGTGCTCCCTATGCCAATCATTGGCGGATCGGTGGAGGCGGTGACCACCTTCGCGCTGTTGATCCCGTTCTGGTTTCTATCGTGCCTCGGACTGTGCGCCTTCTACTGGACGGCGCATGGGGCGGTGTACTGCCTCGTGATGCGCGACAGCGGCTTCGACATTCGGACGCTGCGTGGCCAGGACGAGTTCGACTACGCGGATATCCAGGAGATCCAGGGTGCGCTCCTGAGGCCGCCGAAGTGGCTCATCGTCTTGAGCTTCGTCGCGGCGCTGCTGGGCGCATCGGGCGCCGCCAGGATGGGACAGACCGGACGCGCGCTTATGCTCGCCGGATCCGCCGTCAACGGCATGCGGGTCACGCGCAAGGACGGGCGATCACGATTCGTTTGGGTGTCGGATCAAATGGGCGGCAAGGCAATGGAACACCTCGACACTTTTGTCGCGGGCCTCAAGAAGGCGGGCGTGCCAATCAGAGACACCGTCTTTCCGGTGCGCGCGCTGTTTCCGCCATCCTGACAAAGTGAGCCGACCTATGGACAGAAAACTCATAAAATACGTCTTTCTTACGATAGTTGTTATTGTTTTATCCGGACTATTCATCACCACCTCTCTTGCTATTGACCTACCGTGGGAAAAGGAAAAAAAAGAGGAAACCCCTCAAGGGTTACCGCCAGCTCCAAAAATCCCAGACGATACCCCCAAACCATCATCGTTAGAAAATCCAAAAAAATATTTTGATGAGGGAGTGGCTTATGAAAAGGATAAGAAGTACAACGAAGCGATTTCCTCATACACGAGGGCTATTGAATTAAATAGGAACTATGCAGAAGCATACTTCCAGCGTGGCTATTCAAAATGTATGATCGGTAAATATGAAGAGGCTCTTTCCGATTTTAACAAGGCCATAGAATTAGATCCGAAATATGATCTTGTTTATTTAAGTCGGGGCTATTTGAGACAAGAATTCTTAAAAGATTTTCAGGTGGCCCTTGCGGATTACAATAAGGCCATAGAAATAAATCCAAAGAATATTGTTGGTTATTTTAGTCTGGGCTATTTGAAAGAAGAATTTTTAAAAGATGTTCAAGGGGCCATTCGCGACTACGAAAAAGCTCTTGAAATTTACCCAAACTATGAGCCTGCAAAACAGAATCTCGAAAGAGCAAAAAAGGAATTAAAAAGGTAGATTTTATGATTCAGAAAGAAGAAGGTATATATCTCATCTCGGATCAATCTGAAAAAGACACCCTAAAAACACAAGAATGGATAGGTATCAGCGGGATATTCGGCGGACCGGCATTAGTACGTGTCCGCCTTTTTGAAATCCTTTTTCTTCGTGGGTATCATCAAACCATAAAAATAAAGATTCCGTTCCACAAAACCCAACAGAGGCAAGGGAAACATTCGGGGCCGGTGTCAATGAGATACGTTGGGCCAACGGAACGATCTGGAGGCTGGCCAAATAAAGGGGACATAAATGGGACGCACCTCTTGTAGGGTGGCAGCGGATACGAAATAAAGTTCAAGAAAGCGAAATAAGGAGGCGGACATGCGCAATGGAAGAAGAATTGGCGCGATTATCTTATCTGCGTTCATAGTATTTGTTTTATTTTTTGCCGGCCTGCAGGAAGCCATCGCCGCAACCACAGATGGAAAATTGGTAAACAAGGCACAGGATCCAGGTAAAACGGAAGACAAGAATCAGGACGAGCTCTTTAAGATAAAGATCGAAGGCATGGCCCGCGCCTTGGGCATTCCTGATATACAGGTACGCATAGCCCGTCTACTGTTTGAGGTGAAGAACGATACACGCAGCCCTGAATCTTTCTTTGCTGATCTGAAGCGCTTGGGGGCCAACATGTTTAATGTAATCGATGTGCGCAGGCTCCTGGTGGACATGCCAGACCAGTCCTTTGCGCGCCAAGTAATGGGCGATACTTACCCGGAAAACGGTACTCTGGTGGAACAAAAAATTCTCACCTGGCGTAAACAACAGACACTGGAAGCCATTAATGAAGTGCTGCAGAAATTTGCGGGCCGCATGCCTGCAGACGGCGTTGCCCTGATCGTTTCCCACGTTGGTAAGTGGGCCAACCAAGACTCCCGCTCTCTGACTTTCACCGGTGACATCGACTTTAGTTTCGTTAGCAATGATGTTGCGCTGGTCAGGGAGATGAAGGCGGCTTATGCAACGATCATCGAACGGCGCACCAAGCTTGATCCCAAGTCTCTCGATTCAGTTTGTACTGCCCATGGCAAAGCAGAACTAGACGTATACATAGGGAAGCATGGTATGGCTTTTGCGGAAGAGCAGATGAAGATTAATTTCATCGTTGATCCAAAAACTGGCACTACGGCCCCTGCAGAACAATCGGAAGTGCTCAAGCGAATCACCACGGAGCGGGAACTCGCCGATGCCCAGGGCAAGGAGGTCCCGAAACCAGCCCAGAATACCGAACCCGGCCTGTCCATGGAGATGGTACGGCACTTCCAGCATGACATTGTAGCGCCTGGCATTTACGACATGGCGAACGCGGTGATCAAGGCTGGCAAATACCTGGACCGCAGCTACAAGTCGCTTGAAAAGGCTGGTGGAAAGCCGGCAAACACCGAGCTCGCCAATTTCGCTAAGCAGATTACAGAGTTAGCAAACGCCAAACCGCAAACCCCGGAAATCCGAGAAAAGATGATCCAACTGATCTCCGAACAGCTCGGTAGCCCGCCCAAGACCGTCTGGGATGCCGGCAAGCAGAAGCTGATATTGGCGCTGGATGCCGGACAGATTGTTGCTTTTCACCGGGAGGCGACGGCAGCGATGTGGGAAACTGTGAAACAGGGCCAGAAGAAACGGGTGACTGAACTGGAGGATAAGCTGAAGGAGGTTGAAAAAAGGGAGAAAAGCGGCGACACTCCGGATGAAGAAGCTGCCAAGCTGCGACAGGAGATGGTGGAATTGGTGGACATGGTGGAGGCCGAGATTAAGGCTTTCCATGGAGAAAGTATTCCAACCGAGGTCCATACCTATAACGCCAAGACCAGGGCCATGCTGGACCGGCTCATAAAGCGCTTCGGTCTCAAGACACTGAGTCTTGAGGAGCTGAAGGACAAGAAATTCGTCGAAGAGTTGCTCAGGGCGGAGGCTCAGGGCCACAGCAAGGCACGACGGGGAATGTTGATGGCCTACATCATGGACCGGTCAGTACATGCTGCCGAACTTGCCGTGAAGGGTACTGAAAAGGTAAACCAGATCCTCGATATTGTGGACGACACTCTGCTCGGCCATCTTCGCGGTGACTCTGACTGGGATGCCTTCGAGGCTGAAATCAAGGCCATTCACGAGATTGCCAATGACCCGCAAAGGAGTTCGGGAGTAATTGGAAGGATCGGAACACTGAAGTCCAAAATAGCGCTTGGCATCAAGGCTGCAAATATGTACATCAACGAAACGATACAATCTACGGCTGCCGGCCGTGAGGGCGTTAAATTAATGATGGTCTACGGCCTGGTAGACGAGATGCGGTCCTATCGTGACGCCTTCCATGATCAGGGCTTGGAGGGTGTTGGCATGGAACTGTTCAGACGTCGCCTTCCCTTCTTTTCCGCTGCCGAGAACGCGTACATGGGCAACACCTATCGCGCCGGTTGGGACGTGGTTACGACACTTATCCCGCCCTTAGGCCTGCCGGAGGCCGCCCTTGGAATCATAAAGAGCATCTTTGACACTGGATACGAGTATTACTGGAGCAGCGAACTGAACTTGTTTGTCGACAGCCTTTATGAGTCAGCAACATGGAAGCTTACAGATGTAACTCAATATCAGAATGCAAAGGTTGGCACGTGGCGCCTGGTTTCTGCCAAGTATCAGGGGTCAATAATTAATGTTGATAAATTCACTGAGTTTAAACAACAGCAAATCAAGACCATGAAAGAGGAACTAAAGAAAGGGCGTAAGGAGCGTCTTTTATATGGTGGCTATTACGAAGGCCTAACCGATGTAATCGAGATAAACAGGATACTTAAGAACAATATAATGAATAGTGATCCGGCGCTCTTAATGATTAAAAATATGATGTCAGATCCGGCGGTTGGAAAAAAGCTGATAGCGCATTACGGCGATCTATACAACACACAATGGGAGCAGGCCAAGTTCAACTTCATCCTCGGCATGATCACTCGCCTCGAAGCGCGTAAGACAGCGGACATGGCGCTAGGGGACATGAAGCTGGGAGAGGGGATGCTCCCCGAAATGTTCCGGGAGCTGCGGGATATTGCCAAAGACCTGGGCATAGAGTCCCAGGTAATGACAGGTTTGGACGCTGAGGTAGACACCAATAATCTAAAGAAGCTCATCAACTGGATGTGGGACGCCAAGCGGACTCTTTGGGATCAACCCCTCACCGAAAGTGAGACCAATCGTGCCGCGCAGGTAGTAAGGCTTAACCTGGATTCTTATAAGTTTGTCCTCAGAGCTCGTTCCGAGATTGAAAAAATGTTTGGTAAGGGCCTACCTCTCGACCGTAATGACCTGCGCATTCTGACCGATAAGCAATTTCTAACGGGCAGGCATCAGGAAGACGAAAAGGCGGCAAAACAGTGGTTACAGGACATTGTAGCAATTAGAAGTGCGGCGGAGGCTGAACTTGTCGGAATCAAGGGAGAGAAGATAAAAAATGCTAGACTGGACAATGATTTTGACGGGGAAACCCTGGACAAGGTGTTGACCCATGATGCGCTCAAAAAGGCATGGAATAATGTTTTTAGGGATAGCAGGAATGAGTCGATGCGCGATGCTTCGATAACGTGGGGAAGATTCCACCATGATGAACGGTTGAGGCTTATAAAAGCCTTCAGGGAACACTACTCGATTGGCGCTGATAAAGTCAAGAGCGAGCTCGAACAACAAGCAAAGGATGAAGCAGACAAGAAAAAGGCTGAGAATGAGAAAGCCGAGAAGGAGAAGGCTGACAGAGAAAAGGCAGCGAAAGCAGAGAAAGAGAAGACAGAGAAAGAAAAGAAGGAGAAGGACGAGACGAAAAAAGAAGTCGTCAAAAAACCCCGTCCACCCGGCGCGGCCGATCTGAAGAGCGTCACCTGCGCCAATCCCACCGGTGTGTTCGACAAGGAGCCATTCAACGGCCTTCAAGTACGCTACGGCATCAGCGGGATCTGCGTCGGCCCTGCCAAGGACTCGGCAGGCTTCACCCTCTCGCGCCGCTTCGACATCCTGGGTGTCACCGGCGACACCATCACCGTCTCGGGCAGCAGCGCGGCCACAGAGGCCGTGTGCTACAGCTGGGCCGGCAGTTTCTGGTTCCAGACCGATGTGAGCCTCAGCGTGGGCGGCCAGACCAAGACCTGGAGCAGCCCCAAGCCCTGCGAGCGAGTATCCAAGGAAAAATACAATGTATCGCAGCCGGCCTACAGCTTCAGCGTGAGCCTGCCGGTACCCAAGGACAAATCCCAGGTGGACATGTCCGTGTCCATCAGGCAGACCAACGTCAACCCCCGCTTCGGCGACCGCGGTGTAGTGGTATCCGGCTCAGGCAACCACATTCAGGAGGTGGCAGGCGTCTTCCCCGAGGGTGGCCAGGACGGCATCCCGCCGTCCGCGCCGCTCAAGGCCAACGTGGACGGCCCGCGGGCGCCCATACCCATCGGCCAGGAAGTTACCTTGAACGCCCAAGTGGAAGGCGGCACATCGCCTTACGGTCTACAATGGTCAGGGGTGGTTTCGGGAAGAGGGGAGCGCATCCGCTTCAAGCCGTCTGGCAGCGGCGAGCATGTGGTCAACCTGGCCGTGACGGACAGCAAGGGGCAGGCGGCCAGCGCGGCCCTGACCGTAAAGGTGGAGCCCCTCAAATTGGAGTTGGATGGCGTGCCCGCCCAACCGCTTTACGGCAGTCAGGCCAAGGTCGCCGCTCGGATCGTCGGGCCCGCGACCCAGGGCGTGAAGTACCGTTACCTGTGGCAGGCCAGCGAACCGGGCATCGAGTTCGATCCGGTGGAAAGCGTCAATGGCGAGACGAAGGTTACATTCGGTCGCATGGGTGTGATCAGGCTCTGGGCCCAGGTGGTCGATGGCCAGGACGGCAGAACGCTGGGCGAAACCGAGCAGAAGGGAGCAAAGGTGGTGGCGCCGAAATTCACCGTCACCTTCACGCCCTCCGACAAGCAGGGCCGCGTCGGCCAGGAGATTCGCGCCAAGATCGCCGCCCAACCCGAGATCCCGGCCAATCTCATAGACTACCGATGGTTCGAGCCGGCCTCGTCCAACCGCATGGAATACGCCAACAACGCGGCCGAGATCGGCTTTAAGGTCAAGGACAGCAAGCCCCTCGCCCTCAATGCCTTGGCGCGCGTGCCCCATTACGGCGACGAGATCGCCGACATCACCAACAGTTACACGGGCATCTCGTATGACGTGAAGATTGGCGAGCCACGCGCCCCCGGCCCAGGCCTGCAGGTCTGGCAATGCGACACCCAGTTGGGCGGCGCGGTGAAGTGCGGCATGAAGGACATCCCGCCAGGCCAGTTCGCTACCTTCCAGGACATCACCCTGCGGGCTGAGGTAACGCCCGCGCCGGAATTGCCCCGCTACCGTTGGACCGTTAACCCTACCGGGTCCTGCGGCCTGCCGGGCATAGGCAACGAACTAAAACTCAATTGCAGTTCTGCCGGCGGCTACACGGTGAAACTTGAAGTTCTGGCCGCCGACGGCCTCCTCCTCGGTCAGGCCGAGCGTTCGGTCAGCATAAGCGTCCGCGACGAGCAGATTAAGCAGGCGCCCCGGTCGCGGCAGGCCTACGAAAAGACGCAACAGGCCAGGCAGTGGGTGGAGCAAGGCAAACTTGATGAAGCCATTGCGCTTGCAGACGAGGCGGCGAAACTTGACCCTAAAAACATTGAGGCGTCAACGCTTTTAAACAAGTGGAGAACGGAAAAACAGACCTTCCAGTCACAGCTCGATAAAGTCAATAGTCTCATACCACAGAACAAATTCAATGAAGCAGAAAAAGAGCTGTTTTTTGCCAAAAATCTGCATCCCAAATATCAGCCTGTGATCAATGCGGAGGCATCGCTCAGGCAAAAGAAGGAGCTTTTCCAAAAGAGTATCGTCGAAAAGCTTGGAAGAGCAAAAGGCCTTTTGGCTCAGCAAAAGATATCTGAGGCAACAAAACTGACCGAAGAAGTGCTCACCATGGACCCTGCGAACAATGAGGCAAAAAATCTATTGCAACAGCTTAGGATAGCAAAGATTAGAGATGATAAGGCCCAGGGACTCATCAATGATGCATGGAACCTTGAAAAGAACAAACGATACGAAGAAGCGTTGAAGAAATACAAAGAGGTTCATGCACTGATTCCAAACCCTGAGGTACAAAAGAGAATTCTCAATCTCGAGAACCTGGAAAAACAGGCTAATAGACTTCTCAATGAAGGTTTTTTCCTTGAAAAACAGGGAAATATCAATGAGGCACTGAAAAGATACAGAGAGGCTCAAGGTATTTACCCTGATGACGGTGTGGCGAGAAAAATTGCTGAGTTAGAACAAAAAGACAGGCAGGCAACGCAGCTATTACAGGCAGGTTACCAGGCTGAGAAGAGCGGAAGATTTGCAGAAGCTGTTGCAAAATACCGTCAGGCTTATCAGGTTGTGCCTAATCAACAGATTGCGAATAAGATTGCTGAATTGGAAAAAGCAATAGCTATCAGCCCTGGCAAGGCGCTTCCAGCCCCTGCCCCCACGCCCACGACAAGGCCTGCAGGCACTGCTACAGCAACAACACAAAGGCCACAGCCAGCTCAACCTCCTGTCCAAACATCACGTAATCTCACAACGATTACAGTACCCGCTACAACTTCAGGGACAACTTCATCCAGATCAGTTCTTGAGAGAGGAAGGGCCAGCGGTTCGTTCACGATCACGCAGACGCTCATCAATCCTCGATTTGGCAATCGGACCGTGACCATATCCGGCGAGCTGTCGTCCGACTACGTGGTCGTCGCCTCGGGCCCGGCGAGCGGTACGTTCCCCGGCGGACCATTCAACGACCTGCAGATCACCTCTTACTCCATTGCAGGAGCACAGCTGGAGGCTCCCGCGGACTCCAGCGGCTTTACCATGACCCGGTACTACAAAGGCAGGCTGACCGGCAACGCCCTTACTGTTTCGGGTGCGACGACTGAGCTGTACGGAAACTGCAACACGGATTTCGGCAGCTTCAAGGTCAGGCTGGATGCCAGCGTGACGCTAAACGGCGTGACGAAAGAGTACCACTCGCCGGAATCCTGCACCCAGCCCGCCGGCACGCCAAAGTATGTTGTCAAGCAAGGCCCCGGCAGTTTCTCCCTTACGATACCGCTTGATTCGAGCGCCCAGTCTGCCGTGCCGTCAGAAGAGCCGTCAGAGAAGCCGAAGCCGGTTGGATCGAAGGCGCCGACCTCCACCGAACGGCCTGGCGGGGAGCAGCAGGTGTTCAACAACAATAACATCTCCGGTGTGAATAACAATCCCTCGACTGCAACCACCTTCAGAACGGATCAGCCATGGCTGGTCACGTATGTCATGACCTACCACTGGAACGGAGGAAGAGGGCAAACCCCGGGCGGCATCAGCCTGAGGCACCAGGATGGCACTTCGTACGGACCATGGCAGACTAGGGGCAGGCCGAACCAGGGAAGCCAAACCAACCTGTACTGGGAGTGTTGGCCCAATGTTGTCATCAAACCCGGAGTCTACACCATCATCGACAGCCATCCGGCATCGTGGGCGTGGAACGCTCGGTCCAGAGGAGGTATTGCGGAAATCAAGGGAAGGGAGTTCCCCGACCCGGCACCTCCACTGCCCGATAAAGCAAAGTCCAAACCTGTAGCAGGCGCATCCCAGCAGTTTGATGGGGGAAGTTATATTGAGGTCCAAGGTTCTGCTGGTTTAAACCTTATAAAGGAGGCGACCCTGATGGCGTCTGTCCGGTTTGGAAAACTTCCTTCGGACGCGGGCCGGATCATGTCCATCGTGGGAAAGTCCGGATCGGGTCAGGACCTCGATCTTCAGGTCGAGCCCAACAACAAGGTTCATTTTTATGTTGCAGGTGGCATCCGGGTTGTTTCCAAGACTACGATCAACCCCAATACCTGGTACCATATTGCCGCGGTCTATCGTGGGGGTGAATCCATTGAAATCTATCTCAACGGAAAACTTGACGCCGCGGAAAAAATTCCGGGGAAGTTCCGCCAGGAAAACGGGTCAAATGTCTGGATTGGGGCGAACAGTGTTTGGGGCGGGCGGTTTTTGATTGGTGACATGAGAGGTGTTTCCGTTTGGAGCCGCGCCATTTCTGCGGGAGAAATCAACAAATTCATGGCCGCAGCACCATCTGGTTCAGAGCCTGGTCTGGAGACCTTCTGTCCTCTGAGTGGTTCGGTAAGTGATAAGGGACCGAAGAAGCATCCCTGTCGTCTTGTTACATCAAAAAAATAATGTGTCCAAGTTCCAGTGATATAATAGAATGAAGTGGGCCCCAAAAATTGGACAATGTGATAAGCTCTGAGTTGGCCCAAAAAGGAGGAGATATACCCAAAAAAGAAACGATTACACCTCAAGTTCAAGGCCGGGTTAGTCCAACCATTTCTCCCATATTTCCCTCGGTAATAGTTAATTTTAGGGGCTACCCTTTAAGTGGACTTGTGAAAGTTGCGGGAAGGATTATCTTGACACGGTTCGTCAACTCAAATGCCCGCAAGGACATATGATGATAGACAAAAGAAAAATATTAAACTTGCATCCTGCACCCTGGATCATTCGATAATTATGGACGCTCTGATCTTAGCCGCCGGCGAAGGGACCCGGCTTCTGCCTCTGACCCGGAAAAGACCCAAACCTCTTTTTCCTATTCTTAACCGGCCCCTTCTTGAGATAACCCTGGGCTACCTGAATCGGTTTTCCATCGACCGGGTGATTTTAAATACCCATCATCTGGCCGATCAGATAGAGAATTTTGTTCATGCTCAAAAAGAAACCCTGGCCCTTGAAATAGAAACCCGCTTTGAACCCAAAATTTTGAATACCGGCGGGGGAATCGGCAATGCCCGGGATTTCTGGCAGTTCGATCCTTTTGTGGTGATCAACGGCGATATCCTTACGGATATCGATTTGCACCAAGCCATTGATTTCCACTTAAGTCATAAAGGGCCGGTTACGCTGGTTTTAGGCATTGGGCATTGGGTCGGACCCAATGCTGTTAACTTAAGGGTTTTTTAACGTTATTTAAAACACTTACAGTAATTATGATTTAAGGCCGAATCCGGTTTTGTTAAGCTTTTCTGGACTCCTGCTTTTTTTCGGGTGATGGGGAGCATGGAATTTCCCTTAAAATATCGGATTTTGACCCGACCAAATTCTAAATCCATTCTAAGATCCTTAAGATGATAATTAATATAACTTATTGTAATTAATATATTTTTCTCTTAAGTTAATGGCATTAGGTCGGACCACGCCAGATGGTTGAACTTACAAAGAAATGAATAAAAGAAGGCGGTAAAAATAGTCTTAAAGTGCACTTTTCACCCCCAAAAAGAAGCTTTTAAACAGATCATTAATGCCAAGAGCCAATAGAAATTTCGTTCCGAATAAGATCTGGCTTATTACACATCGATGCCATAAGGAAAAGAAGAAAAGGGCTTTTTGGGAAAACCGGTATCATGCCACCGCCGTTGAAAGTGGAATCCATTTAATCCAATTAGGGAGGACCAGAGGACGGAAAGTGTTGCGGTGGGGGAAAAGAGTTTGTAAACGAAGCCCGGGATGAGTTAGGTGTCAGGCCACTGGTAGGATGATAATTACAGATGGAGGGCACAGCTTCGGGATTTGCAACTGCCTTATAAGGGCCATTTTGACCCCGAAAAGGCCCATTTAAAGCCAATTATTGCCATTGCATGGGACGTTAAACTTGATATTTAAAGAGGTTGGTCTGGTCCGACTCCAAGAAAACACAATATCAGGGAAATTACTGAAGACGGCATAAAGAAAAATCTGCGAGCACTCCAACAGAAAAGCTTATTGAGACGTATCGGTCCGGCCAAAGGTGGGTATTGGGAAGTGATGGGGATGGGGGAAGGGTGATAAAAAAAGGAAATGGAGTCGGGCAGAAAAAATAGAAAACATGAGAAATGTAAGTATGTTGGTGATGATAAAATAAATGATTCTCTTTTAATATTGTAGAATTTTTTGCACCCTATATTTAATGGTGAAGATCACATGATTTTTGATGTAATGCCATCTCAAATTGAAAAATTAGATAGCAAACAACTCGTTGAGCTATTGAAAAAGTTACTATACGCTGAGGCTCAAAAATGTGGTATTAGCCTCAGCGGCATTAATGTTCCGCTCCAGATAACTGTTCCTGATGGAGGGGAAGATGCCCGAATTTCATGGATGGGAGGTCTTGAATGTACTGATTACCTACCTTGCCGGTTTTGTATTTTTCAATCTAAAGCGACCAACTTGGATCCATCTCGCTGGAAAAAAGAAGTCTGGACAAAGAATAGTCAAAAAAGAGGGGCTATACGAAAGCTAAATGAAGCGGTGACAAAGGCTATTTCAGAACATGGATCTTATATTGGTTTCACATCTGTTGCGAAGGGTGGAGTCAAATGCGATAAGCTAATTGAGGGTATAAAACAAGGCATTAGAGACGCCGGTTATGATCCTGATCGATTAAAAGCCGTTGAAATCTACGATACAAACAAGATTGCGGAGTGGACGTCACGACATCCGGCAGTCGCGGTTTGGCTCTCTGAGCTTCAATCAGGATTTGTCTTAAGAGGCTTTCGGACAATCAATAGATGGGGAAAGAACCAGGAAATATCTTCAATCCATCATGTTGAAGATATAAAAGAACGGTTTTCTATCAACGGCAAAGATGTTTTCGACCAGATGGGAAAAGATACCTTGGCTGATAATGCAATTACTTTTCAACAAGCTAAGGAACGTATCACGGATCACCTATCAGATTCTCAAAAGGCTGTCAGACTTTTTGGCCCTTCAGGAGTTGGGAAAACCCGTTTGGTTTATGAAGTGTTCAGGGATGAGACGACTTTTGCTAAAATGTCATTATCCACATCAGCGATTTATTGTGATTTCAGGGATATTGGTAATCAGATTTTCGAAATAACCCAGAGTTTGTCGGACTCAGGTAGCCCTGCGTTAATTATAGTTGATGAATGTCCTCGTGAAGCAGCCGATAGACTCAATAACATAGTGGCAACAGGAGACAGTCAATTTAGAATTTTGACAATCGGAATTGATGATCGGCCTATTAAAAGGGATAATTGTTTAAATATATTGGTTTCGCCGGCTAATGATTCACTTGTCGAGGGGATCATAAGACAACGTTTCCCAAAGGCTGATGGGGCAGATGTTTCATTTATTCAAAATCTTAGTGGCGGTTATCCGCGAATCGCGGTACTGGCCACGGACAACTATTCGGAGAATGCACCTATCCTCAAATCTATAGAAGATGTGGTAGAGAGAATTCTTTTGGGCTGCAACTTGAACCAGGAGGGTCAAGTTCGAGCAATAGAATGTCTGTCTTTGTTTACTCGCCTAGGCGCAGATGAAGAACTCAGTGGAGAAATTGACTTTGTAGCTAATACATTTGCCCGACAAACAGGCGATGAGATGTACGAACATTTGTCTCATGCATTTAAGCATCATCTGGTTGACCGTCGTGGTCGTTTCTTCACAGTACAACCATTTCCCATAGCAGTTTTCTTAGGAGCAAGAAGATTAGATTTATTGCGGGTTAAGACTGTTCTACAATTTATTGAAAATGCCCCCGACGGCTTGTTAATACCTTTCATTTCACAATTTCGGTATTTTGATATTTCCCGAACAGCTCCTGTGGTAGCGGAACGTCTTTTGGCGATAGAAGGCAAGCTGGGCTCTTTGGAAGCGTTAATTACAGAATTTGGTTCAAGGTGCCTTGATGCGTTTGTGCATGTCAATCCTGATATTGTCACAGACACTATCAATCGGGTTTTTGGGAAACTATCCATCGAAGAACTATACCAAATAAAAGATGGAAGAAGTTATTTAATATGGGCTTTGGAGAAGCTCGTTTTCAGAAAAAAATCATTCCTAATAGCTGCACGATTGCTCATGAGGCTAGCTGCAGCCAATAACGGAACGGGGAATGATAATGCTGCCGGGAAATTCACCCAGATATTTCAGTTGGAATTGAGCGGGACGGAAGCAGAACCATCTGATAGATTTGCAGTCCTTGACGAGGGCATTTTGTCTGGTGACGATAGAGTTTTGTCAATATGTGTTGATGCCTTAGAACGCACTCTTGTTCGAGGTTCTTTCTATCGAACAGGTGGTTCCGAACAGATCGGGAACCGTCCACCTTTAAAAGATTGGAAACCGAAGCTTTGGAGTGATGTATTCGATTTTCACCGGAATGGACTCCACCGGCTCGATGATATTCGATCAAAACTTGTGCAATTTGCTGAAAGGTGCGAAAAAATTATTGCTTCCCACCTTCGGATTCTCCTTTGTGAAAACCTCTTTGAAGATATCGAAAACGTTATTCGAAAAATCGTTAAAGAGAAAGGAATATGGTTAGAAGGTATTGAGGGTGTTGGAGATTGGCTTTATTTCGATCGCAAAAAAAATTCAAAAGATTTTTCAAAAAAGGTTAGAGGACTTTATGAAAAATTAATGCCAACAGATCCAATTCAGAAAGCGCTCCTATATACTAAATTTTGGTCTGGAAACATTCGAGATCCTGAAATAGATTACGATCCAAACGATAGCTCAATAAAAGATTTTGAATATTCTTCCCGTAAAGCAAAAGAAGTGGCGGCTAATATTGCAGCAGACAAACATCTCACGCAACAAGCTATCCAAATAATGGCCAAAGAGGACCTTAAAAATGCATTCCCCTTTGCCCATGAACTTGCTTTTAAGGTAGAGGACCCGCTAAATGTGTTTCAAATAGCAATGAAAACAATTGAGGATGCGAAGGACCAGAAAGGGATTCAGTTTATCTGCGGAATGCTTAGTGGGATAGATGCGAAGGATAAGAAGGCTGCAGACGCATGTATGAAAATTGCCAACCAATCGGAGGCTCTTAAAGATCTGTCCATTTATCTATACTCCGCTATAAGCTTATCAGCCGATAGATTAAAAGAGATTATCGGGCGATTAAAAGAGGGATCCATAATACCGGCAAGTTGTGCTTTTTTATCATACGGAAGGAGGATGGATAATCTTGGTATAAATGAGATACTTCCTTTGATCGATGAGTTAGCTAATAATCATGGGGCAGATGGTCGTTGGACAGCATTTGAAATCGTAACTTTGTACCAACATGGACGAAATGAGGTAGACAGACAACTCGCTGAATGGATCAAACAACAAATTACTTCCCCCAAATTATTCGGAAAGGTGAGAAACAAGTCGAGAGATGGATATCTATTCGAAAACTTAATTCAATTGCTACGAAAATATTCTTACATTGATGATAAATTTGCTATTGACCTCAGCAGACAGATTACACGACTCTGTCAAGTTAAAGATTATGAAGTGTTTTTTGAATTAGACGATCCAGCTCGAAAAATAATAAAACTTCTGGTAGTAGAGAAACCAAAACAATTATGGGAGGTTATTTCGCGTTTTTTTGAAATTGCAACACCATTGGAGTCTCGTCGATTAGAACAACTAACTGGGCCTTCATCTCATGGTACAGATCGCGATAATCACAATAAAGAAGGTATGATATTCGGTGTTCCCGAGAAAGATTGTATCGATTGGGCAAACGCTGATCCTGAATTGCGTTCACCTTTTTTATGTTATTTTTACCCCCTGTTTGAAGAGACCAAATTAGGCGAAAAAAGATGGCACTCTAGCTTAGAAAAGCTTACGAATGAATTTGGTGGAGTTACAGAATTTCGCCAAGCCTTAGCGCGTCGTTTTTATCCCAGATCATGGTGGGGCTCAATCATTCCTCACCTTCAGATTTATTTGAAGCCGCTGAAAACTTGGTTTGTCCACCCTGTTCCAGAAATGTCTCGCTGGGCAAGAGAAAGATATCGAAGCATAGAAAAGCAAATTACTCAGGAGCGTAACCGGGAGGACGAAAGACATATCAAAAGATAGATGCCTACGGCATTAATCAAACTAACAATAATGAAAAAAATGAAGAGTGTGACGAATAGGATATTAAACATTCATCCAGTGTGGGGAACAAGACTCAACTGATAATTGCCGGGGATGCTATCGGGTGTAAAAGGGTCAGAGGATAAGAGGATGAAACGCTATTTTCTGAACCGCGTTCATTCCGCTATGTTATTGCAGTCCAGCGGGAAAACCAATGCCCTGCGGGCACTTTTGAAGGTCAAACAGGACTGGGGACTGGATTTTTACGCCTTGATAACTCCCTTTCCGCCTTGTTCCTAAAGTGAGTGGAAAAAAAAGATTGCGAGACGCCATGTATTATCACTTTTCATAGGGAGATATCTTATGGCAATGAAATGGGAAATTACTTCGGAGAAAGTCCAAAAAGTCATCAGCAAAATTGTAGAGGTCAGCAATCCCCGGAAGTTGATCCTGTTTGGGTCCTATGCTCGTGGAAACCAGCATATCAATAGCGACCTTGATATATTAGTGGTAGCCGGGGACGAAATAGATAATCCCAGGAAGGAAGGGATCCGCATTCGGCGGGCCTTAAAAGGAATCAATATGCCCATGGATATCCTGGTCGTTTCTGAAAATAAGTTGGAAGAATTAATAGCCATACCCGGTTTGATTTATAAGGAAGCGGTCAGCAAAGGGAAGGTGGTTTATGAATCCGCCCGCTAAAAAACACTTGATGGTTTCTCCTGAGGAATGGCTGGGACATGCTTTAAGAAAAGAAGTCCTGAATTGAGCTTTCAGCAGTCGGTGTTCCGGAACTAGCCGGTCCGAAAGGCCCTCTTTCCCTGGATCGAAAAGGCTTTCAAATGATATCCCTGACCGGGAAGTCGATCAGGGATTGATTTTCCGAACCGTCACTTCGACCCCATTTCATGACGGCTTATCTGAACCAGGCAACTGTTGCAGGGAAAGGCCCCGGCCGGTGATTTTTTGTCTATCGTCAGGACATTTACACAACCGCCCTGATCTATTCCCTGCTCATCGGGATTATACCAGGCGCCGGCATCCAGGCTCACCACCCCGGGCATGATCTGGTCCGTTACCTTGACTTTCCGAATCATTTGTCCCCGCCCGTTATAGACGTTGACTTCTTCTCCTGATTGAACCCCCAGCTTGGCTGCATCCATCGGGTTAAGCCATAGGTCATCATCGGACAAAGCCTTGAGGCGGGGGATATTGTCCAGCGAAGAGTTGATCCTTCCTCTGGAATGGGGGCTTACCAACTGGAAGGGAAAGTCTTTGGTCAGGGGATCCTGCGGTCCTTCCCAGGGCTCAATATATTTCGGCACCGGAGGGATTAAAGGATTCTGCCTATCGGCAATCTTCTGGCTGTAGATCTCGATCTTTCCCGAGGGCGTTGGAAAACGATGGTTGGCCGGATCTTCGATCTCCTTCTGAAAAGCCACCCAAGGTTTCTGAAAAACATGATAATGGACCTTCTTTTCCTTAAATTGTTCATAATCCGGGAAGCCCGGTGTGGCTGAAACGAATTCCCGGAGCCACTGCTCTTCCGTCTTTTCATTGTATTCGGTGATCCCCAAACGAGAGGCCAGCTCCGTAAAAATGGCCAAGTCGGACTTAACCTGGGGCAGGGGTTCCACGGCCCTTTCCATCACGATATTATATGGCCCGCCGGTCCAGGGTTGAGCGATATCCTGCCTCTCCAGAAAATGGGCCACCGGGAGCACCAGGTCGGCAAAGCGCGCCGTGGGGGTCATAAAAAGTTCGTGAATGACGATCAGTTCCGGCCTTTCCAGGGC
Source organism: uncultured Thermodesulfobacteriota bacterium (assembly GCA_964627515.1). Taxonomy (GTDB): domain Bacteria; phylum Desulfobacterota; class RBG-13-43-22; order RBG-13-43-22; family RBG-13-43-22; genus RBG-13-43-22. The sequence goes on from CAZVHO010000060.1 coordinate 22,675, forward strand.
CTTAATCCCCTTATTGATATTCAGCCACTGATTCAATAGATTGGAGCCCAGAATATAAAGGATTTTGACGTCGATGGGAAAGCCTCCGGCCCGGCCCCGCAGAAGAAGGTCGTATAGCTCCGAGACGTGAACGAGGGGGAAATGGCTTTTAGGCATGGGCAGGCCGGGCAGTGCTCCCAGGGCTTCGAAATCGGTTCCCCCGGCCACATGGCCGCCGACGATGCCGATATTGCCAGTCATGGCGGCCAGGGTGATGGCAGCCCGATGAAATTGTTCTCCGTAAGCGGTTCGTCCGGCGGCCCAGCCGGTGCAGAGGGCCGCCGGTTTGCTCAGGACATAATCCCGGGCCAATTGGACAATGGTTTGTGCCGGCACACCGGTCAGGGGCTCGGCCCAGGCCGGCGTCTTGGCCTGGCCGTCTTCCACGCCCATCACGTAATCCTTAAAGGCCTCAATTCCGGAGGTGTGGGTCTCGATGAACCGGTGATCATAACGGTCTTCAGCGATCAGGACCTGGGCCATAGCCAGGAGCAGCGCCGTGTCCGTGGCCGGACGAATGGGAATCCATTGGGCCTCCAGAAGTTTGGCCGTGGGGTTGAAACGAGGGTCTACACAGAGGATGCGGGTTCCTTTCTTTTTGGCCTCCATCAGGTAGTGGAGCGTATCCGGTCCGAAACGGGTCTCCAAGGGATTCCAGCACCAGAGGATAATCAATTTCGAATGAAGTAGATTATCCCGGGAATTTTGATTGATGGGGGTGCCGAAGGTCGTCATAGATGCAAAAAGGGCCGCTTCCGCAGAGGTACTTCCCCAAACAGTGGTGCAGCCGCCGAAGAGGGAAAAGAAACGGCGTCCGGTTCCGGTACGTGTTCCGGTATTGTGCAAGGCGCTCATGGAGCCGGAATAACCCATCAAAAAGACGGACTGCGGACCATGTTGATCCTTGACCCTTTGAAGCTTTCCGGCGATTTCATCCAGGGCTTCTTCCCAGGATATGGGCTCGAACTGACCGCTTCCCCGGGCTCCTGTTCTTTTCAACGGCACCCGGAGCCGATCTTCGGCATACAGGACTTCTTGCTGAGTCAGTCCCCGGGCACAGGCCTTCAGGCCGGGTCCCGCCTGGTCATCGGTCGTAATCCTTTTTACCCGTCCTCCCTCCACCTGAACCTTGAGAAGACAGCGGGATCCACAATCAAGGCCGCATGAAGAGGTATAGGTGCCTTCCTTAGTTTCCATCACGATCCTCCTGTTTGGGTTCTGTCGTATTGTATCATTAACTCAGGCGAGCAACCATGGAGCAGCAGGAGTCCAAGCTTGTTCATGTTCCTGAAGCACAGACTGGACGCGTGTAGCAAGCTCGCCGGCGTGCGCTTTTCGCGAAATTCCCATCGATATGTGTCCATCTTTTATGAGCATTATCAGTTGGACGAAATCGCCATACCCAACGGCAATGTAGTTAAGGCCCCCGCAGTCCAAGTCCGCACGCTGCGAGGCTATCTTTAGTAGGGTGGGATTAACGAGTAGCTCTTCATAAAAATTGCTCTCCGCCGTTGTCCGACTCTCCATTCCGGGTGCCTCTCGAAGTAAAACCTCTTGCCCGCAACACAAAGCAACGTAACCAATACCGCCTAATTTAAAGATTTCGTTGATTAGCTGTTGCGCCTTGTTGCTGGCAGGCTGTTCATACGTGGTTCTTGCCATGTGTATCTCCTTATTGAATGTTACATTATATTATCGGTTGGGTGGGTTGTATCCGGTTGATCATTTCTGGCGCATAAAATCTAGGTATTCTAACGTTTTTTCGTAAATCTCGCCGGGTCAGACATTGATGCTGTTCCAGAGATACAACGAAGCCACCGTGCGATAAGGCCGCCATAAGGCGCCCAGGGCCTCCGCTTGTTTAGGTGTGGGCACTTCTTTCAACCCGAGCACTTCCGACATACTTTTCCTGAGCGCATAATCCCCTATTGGAAAGACATCCAGACGGCCGAGATTGAAGATCAGCATCATCTCTACGGTCCAAAGACCCACGCCATAAATCGAAGTCAGCCGTTTTATGATCTCTTCATTGCTGAGCGAAACGATCTCTTTGGAGGAAGGAACGGTTCCATCCAGGGTCTTTCCGGCAATATCTTTTAAGGCTTTAATCTTCGCTTTGGACAAACCCGCTTTCCTCAATAGTTCATCCTCCGTCTTCAGCAACTCGGCGGGATCGGGAATTTTTTGACCCGTATAAAGATCTATCACCCTTCCAAGGATCGTCGATGCGGCTTTGGAAGACAATTGCTGATGGACCACGGCCTCGATCAGTGTGGCACAGGGAGAATGATCCGACCGCAAATGGAACTCAATCGGCCTGGTCAGGCAACCGGCAAGACGCGGGTCTTGTTTTTTCAGCAGGGCGGCCGCTCGGAGCAAGTCTCTCTTCGATTTGAGGGTGGCCGGTGTCCCAAGCGTAGCCCCTTCAATGGCCAGCAGCCTGGCCTTGGTCGTCACTCCCCCGTGGGCGGAAAACCCTCCCGGCATTTTGCCGGAAGACAGAACGCGATGGCAGGGAATGATCAGCGGGACCGGATTCTTTCCCAGGGCCTGTCCTACGGCCCGTGGAGCGGTGGGTCGGTCCAAGTCCGTGGCCAGGGCGCCGTAGGTCATGGTCCGTCCTGCCGGGATTTTTCGGGCTCCTTCATATACCTGTCGTGCAAAAGGACCGACGCCGTCCAGGTCAAGGTCGATGTCCTGAAAATCCTGCAGTTCCCCGTGCAAATGCTTCTGAATTTTTTTAATGATCCCGACAATGACGGCCGGTATTAAGCGCGCCTTGCGGCCTCTGGATCTGCCGGCAATACGTTTTTCGGTCAGACCCCTGGTGGCTTCGGGAAGCTGGATAAAGGTCACCACCGGTGACGAGGGAGCGGTTCCCGTCTCCTTCCAGGCGATTCCGCAATGGCCCATCGGTGTCTCGAAAAGACAGAATGAACTCTTTTCCATATAATAGCTCTTTCCTTACTCAGGCCCGGCTGCTCTCTTCTTCCCCCCGACGATGAAGGAAAAACTCGGCTGTCAGGTTCCAGGTCGATCGTCCGTCGTTTGATTCGCGGCTGATCCAATGAAACGAGTCGGGACGGATATCCGTGAAACACCACTGGCAGATATTTCCGGTCTCATCACCATATTCCTGTATTATCTCATTTCCCACAGAACGCCCCAGCATTCTGTTGAAGTTTCGTCGGACTGGATCGATCCAGGTGATTTCCCACTGATCAGTTTTCGGATCATAAACTCTCAAGGTAGTACCATACATTTCGTCTTCCGCTCCGGCAGCCCTCGTCTTGCGGGATGGTGAGATCCAAACGTCTTGGATTGCACGTCCCGCCAGTGCCCAACCAAAATGGACTTCACATGAGTTCTCAAAACGTTGACCGTCCGGGCGGTGTACGATGACTGTTCCATCCCAAGATCCGATAAACTGTCCGTACAGCATCATCTTCTCGGCCCGATCAGAAGCCGGTCCAGAAGCAATCAGCGCTTGGCGGAACTCCAGGAATTCGGTGCCATTTGTTTTTCGAAATAAATCCAGATTATCGCTGTCCTCACAAAGGTCTCCGGTTTGTTTCATAATGACAGTCCTTTTCTTATTTCATCAAGGGTGGTTTTAGCCTGGGGAACCATTCCAAAAAATTCGTTCAATTTTCCGCAGATATATTCATCACAGTGGGCGCAGTTCTTCAATTGCTTTTCCCTGCCGCATTTCCTTATTTCGCAGACCCGGCAATGGCCGAACAGTCGTTCTTTACCGGTAGTACAGCCATCACAGTTGATGTCTTCCGGTTTGAAGGGAGTCTTATATTCCTTGGACCACATTTCCGCGACCTCCTTTCGCTTGAAATTGTCGTTTTCTTGGGTGGCCAAAAAGGCCGGGCATTCGTTACATTGGATTCCACAAACCGCAATCATCTTCTCCATGGGAACTCCTTTCGATTTTACTCAAAGTAATTCATATTTATTCGAATGGACCAAATTCCGGATATTTTCGATCAAAGTGGACGGGGTCTGAAAATCGGGGTACTGCTTATACAGGGCGGCAATCCGGGTCAGTTCATCCATTTCCTTGATACGATGAGTGATCCCCCCCTTCTGTCCGGTCCGACAGGGATGTCCGACAAAAACCAGATCCTTTTCCGCCACCCTTTCCATATAATGCTGCGAAATCAGATAGCGTTCACAGGTGCAGGGATTGTCCGGATTTATCAGAGCGCAATTTCGGGTTAGAAAATCCTGTATCCGTTCCCGGGCCCTGGAGATTCGTTTACGAAAGGCCGTCGGGGTAATCTCCAGAATGGCCGCCCCCTGTTCGCTGCCGACATCGAAAATCTCCACCAGGAGGAAGGCCAGACGGTGTTCCCTGTCCAGGCAGAGCAGCAGCCCTTGCAAGCAGCTGATCATGATCTCCTCCACATAGATCCGCTGCAGGGCACTGGAGCGGGATTCCTGCCAATCTACGGGCGAATCCAAGGCAAGGCTTTTTTCGTATTCTTCAAAAGAGACCGCCTCCAGTTCGGGTTGACGTCGGCGCAAGGTTAATAAATGGTTAACGGCCACCCGATACATCCAGGTGGTAAAGGCGCTTTCTCCACGGAAGGTGCTCAGGTGGGTGATAATTTTAAGCAGGATTTCCTGGGAGGCATCTTCGGCATCGGACGGATTATAGAGCATCCGCAGGGCAAGCCCATAAATCTTATCTTGAATCTTCAAGATTAGGTCTTCCAGAGCCTTTTTATCACCTTCTTTAGCGGCCTCAACCAAGCCTTCGAGATCTGAACCCATATATTTTCTTCCTTTTTGCGTTTCTTATCTATTTTGACTCTCTGAAACCATCCGTTGTGACCGAAAAAAATGATTTTTTCATCAATTTTAAAAATTGAACCCTCCCCTCCTCAACCATATCGAGCTCCACCGGTTCGGAGGATGAGAACAAGAATACCCGTCTCATACAGATCTTCAGCCAAGAAGATCGATCCGAATACAATAAGTCCTATCTGCGAGAGGAGAATACCTCCGGCCAAGACCCAGGTGCCCGCCATGACGACTAGACCTCGCAGCCCCCGGACGATCCAGAGCGGCGCCGAGGGATCGCCGGAAAAGCGAAGCCCCCGGATGAAAAGCTTTCCTCCCCAAATCCCGGTTCCAGCCCCAATGAAAAGGAGAAGAATTGCCAAGAGGTGAAAAATATCAGGGAATAATTTTATCAATAATTGCATGGAAACCTCCCTTATTTCAGGCAGACTTGATCCACTCTTCGATTCCGTCCCACAGATCTCCGTCTTCTCCGCGAAGGAAGATTTGGGACTGATTCATGGCCATACCATCCCCCGGTCGAACCCCGGATCAGAACCTGTCCCGGACTTGATCCGGTGTCCGGAGTTCGACAAGGCCGGAAAGGTAAATCAGATTTTAATTCCGGCGTTATGGGTAGGCGCTCCCTTTATCCCCAAGTGACCTTCGGGGTTTTTCGGTTCGGAAGCCATTAATATCTGGGGATGTGGGATATCCCAGCATCATAGGAAAATGATGAATGAAATGAAATGATAAGAAGTTGCTTTTTGATGGTCTGATTATAAAACAAGAAAAAGAACGCGGTCAAGGGGAAAAAGGGCCGAAAGCAGGGGGACCGAAGGGGTACATTTAAAGAAAATGGGAGTTTGCCGGTCGGGAGGATACCAATAGAGGAAGATAAGGGGAAAAAAAGAGGCAAAACCCTATAATTTGGACGAACTACTCCCTCTGCATCCCGATATTCCTTTTAGAAAGCTCCTAAATCCTGGTCAAAAACTTCCTCAAAGAAAGAAATCTGGGAGTCCGAGTAGTCTATCTGAAGTTCGAGTGAATTGGGCTTAGGTGGGGGTCTCTGATTTTTTTGACCTAAACCCAAATGTCCCAGGATCTTGTCGATCACTTCCTGGTCCTCGATAATGCTGATTTATGTGAAGCTTCACATAAATCAGCTTATGTTAAGCGTTTGATTATGTGAAGTAGCCAGCCTCTGATATTTCTACCATTGTCGAAACCGTGCCGTTACTTCACATAATTCCAAAGAGTTATGAAAGGTTGTCCAACCATTTAAGGATTCCTGTCTTTTGCCATTTTGGTTGGCCCTTAGCCGGTGATTTCGTTTTCGGTGGTTGGCAGGTGGCGAAGGTCGTGGAGGCCATCCTCAAATATATGGTGAAGAGGCGGCCGGGAGTGGGAAGCGACATCAAGAAGCCGGAGTGCAAGGAATCGTGTTACGACCAGGTGCCCGTCGCTGCCGCACATGCGTTGACCAGGCTGTTGAAGGTGACGCGGGAAGGTCTGACGCGCGTCAGGGTGCCTGCCTTGATCATCGCCTCCCGTGAGGACCATGTGGTGAAAGAGCCGGTCAACGCCGAACACATCATGGCCAACCTCGGCTCGAAGAATAAAGAACTGCTGTGGCTGGAGAACTCCTATCACGTGGCTACCCTGGACAACGATGCGGAACTTATTTTCGGGCAAGCCGGGAGTTTTATTGAAAAACAAATTAAAAGGTAAGAAAGGACAACAAAAAGGCAGAAGGGGAAACAAAACAAGGAGCAAGAAAAGAAACCCCAAGATATAAAGGAGATAATGACTATGAAAAAAACGTCCATTCTGGCTGCAATCGTCTTACTATCGGGGCTGGTCCTGTTCCTGGTACGCTGTGGTTCCAGCTCTTCCGGCGGGGGATTCGCCGCCGTGGATGTTCAATACACGGTTAACGGCAATACGATCTCCCATAACGCCAACGAAGCCCGGGATTTTAGAGACCCTATCTCGGGGACTGATTTCCGGGTACTGACCTGGTTCTGCGGAAATTATAGGGGCAACCAGAGACAACGGGTTCAACTGACTTTTAAATTGACAAATAATACCTGGTTTTTGGATAGAGAAGACATCAGCGGTGGCAGTTGCGGTTAAAACCCGCAATTCCACATACTATAAAAACGAATTTTACCGCCCACTCGTCTTGACAAAAAAGACGTGTTGGTAAAGGCGATTTTTTTTCTGCTCTCTTGATAAACGCAGTAGAGAGGTGGGTTGTGGCCTGACCGAGGAAACGGCCGAGGTTTATTTTCAAGACTGGAGGAGGCGAGGGCGATGAACATTCCATTGACCCCGGTGCGATTTTTGGAAAGGACTCTCAAGATCCATGGGAAAAAGACCGGCGTGGTCTGCAGAGAGAACCGTTTCACATACGCGCTTTTTCCTAAAACTAATGTTAAAGAGATTCCTTCCAGATTACTTTTTTGTCAATTCACCGGCAACTGAATTCGGAGTATTCCAATATCACCCTCCTTTCGGATCGTATTGATTAGTTTGTCCAAGTAGTTATAAGGTTTAGGAAAAAGATGAGGTTAAGGCGGGGGCCGTATCGTTTAAGATTTTGATCCTGCTTGACCTTAAAGTTTTTCCCTGATAGTATAGCCCAACTTTAATTGAGAAGAGGTCTATTGAATATGGCAAGTCAAAAACGGGCTTTGATCAGCGTGACGGACAAGTCCGGGATTACCGAACTGGCCCGGGAATTGGTCGCCCTGGGATTTGAAATACTTTCGACCGGTGGAACGGCCAAGGCCTTACGGGAGGCAGGACTCCCGGTGACCGAAGTATCCGCTTATACGGGCTTTCCGGAGATATTGGACGGCCGGGTAAAAACGCTTCAGCCTAAAATCCATGGCGGGCTATTGGGACGCCGGAACGATCCCAACCACCTGGAACAGATGGAATCTCTGGGTATCGAACCGATCGACCTGTTGGTGGTCAACCTTTATGCCTTTGAAAAAACCGTGGCCAAACCGGGATGCACCCTGGAAGAGGCCATCGAAAATATCGATATCGGCGGTCCGGCCATGCTTCGGGCCGCTGCTAAAAATTTTCAGGATGTGGCGGTCCTGACCGACCCGGCCGATTATCCCCAGGTCCTTAGGGAACTAAAAACCCAGGGTAACACTACTTTGGCCACCCGTTTCTATTTAGCCAAAAAGGTTTACGGCCTGACCCATCACTATGACGGGGCTATTACGCGCTATTTGGCTGATATGAACCTTCATGAATAACACCCTTCCTTTAAGGCAGGTCCCCGGCCGGGTGGCCTTTGATATCGACGGCGTCTTCGGCAATATTATGGAGCTCTTTATCCGTTTGGCCCGGGACCTCTACGACATTGATTCCATACGCTATGAGGACCTTACCGAATATTATCTTTATGACTGTCTGCCCATAGAGCGGGAAGTCATCGATCTGATTATTGAAAAAGTCCTGGATTACCCTTATGCCCTGGAGATGCATCCCATCGATCATTCAGTTCGGGTCCTGACCGAATATGCCGAAAAACATCCCCTGGTTTTTATCACCGCCCGCAAAAAGCTCGAGCCCATCCGGGACTGGGTGACCCGCACTCTGTCTCAAGTGGACCCTCAAAATATCCAGGTTATCTCTTCCCGGGAACATCATTTGAAATTGGGGATCTTGAAAGATCTGGGCATCCCCTATTATGTGGACGACCATCTGGATACCTGCCGGCTGCTGTCTGAAAATCGAATCACCCC
>CAZVHO010000061.1:0-30559 GCA_964627515.1 uncultured Thermodesulfobacteriota bacterium
CATCGATCCCGCCGACCATATAGAAGGCCTGTTCCGGCAGGTCGTCATGTTTGCCCTCGATGATCTCCTTAAAACCACGGATGGTTTCTTCAACCTTAACAAACTTACCTTCTTTCCCGGTAAATTCAGCCGCGACAAAGAATGGCTGGGACAGGAAGCGCTGTATCCGGCGGGCCCGGCCGACCACCAGTTTATCCTCGTCGGAAAGTTCGTCCATCCCAAGGATGGCTATGATGTCTTGCAGGTCTTTATATTTCTGCAGGATCTGCTGAACGTTACGGGCCACATAATAATGTTCCTGGCCGACAACATTGGGATCCAGGATACGGGAGGTGGAATCCAGAGGGTCCACTGCCGGATAGATACCCAGTTCGGCGATCTGACGGGAAAGCACCACAGTCCCATCCAGATGGGCAAAGGTCGTTGCCGGGGCCGGGTCGGTCAAGTCGTCGGCCGGCACGTAAACGCACTGAACGGAGGTGATCGAACCTTTGGTAGTGGAGGTAATCCGTTCCTGGAGTTCCCCTAAGTCCGTACCGAGGGTCGGTTGATAACCCACGGCTGAGGGGATCCGGCCTAATAGGGCCGAAACCTCGGAACCGGCCTGAGTGAAACGGAATATATTATCCACAAAAAGGAGCACATCCTGACCTTCCTCGTCCCGGTAATATTCGGCCACCGACAAGGCAGTCAAGGCGATGCGGGCCCTGGCCCCGGGGGGTTCGGTCATCTGACCGTAAATCAAGGCCGCTTTCGGCAAAACCCCGGAGTTTTTCATTTCCAGATAGAGGTCGTTTCCTTCACGGGTCCGCTCCCCCACTCCGGCAAAAACCGAGATCCCACCGTGATGCATGGCAATATTATGGACCATCTCCATCATAACGACGGTCTTGCCCACGCCGGCACCACCGAACATCCCCATCTTGCCTCCTCTGGGGAAGGGGACCAGGAGGTCGATAACCTTCAAGCCGGTCTCCAGGACCTTGACCGAGGTATCTTGTTCCACAAAAGTAGGGGCCGGCCGGTGAATGGGATAATATTTATCGGCCTTAACAGGTCCCAAGCCATCCACCGGCTCACCAATTACATTCAAAACCCTGCCTAAGCCGGGAGCACCTACCGGCACGAGAATCCCCTGACCGGTATCCCGACCGGCCATGCCTCGAACCAGACCATCGGTGGTATCCATGGAAATACAACGGACCACGTTATTTCCCAGGTGTTGAGCCGCCTCGACCACTAAATTCTCCTGACGATCATCAATAGCCGGATTGGTAATACGAATGGCATTGAGGATATTGGGCAATTTCCCTTCCGGGAATTCCAAATCCACAACCGGTCCGATTACCTGTACAATCTTACCAATGCTTCCTTCGGTTTTTCCGGTTTCCATCTTATTTATGAACCTCCTCCTGATCCGATCGAGTCGGAAATAAATAAATTAATATCTTGAATTAAATAATAAATCCTAAATTAGGGTATCGTGCTTTCTATCAGACCGATTCTTATTTCTTTAAGGCCTCGGCCCCGCCGACAATGTCCATCAGCTCTTTGGTAATAGCGCTTTGACGGGCCTTGTTGTAAATTAAGGTCAGGCTGTTAATCAATTCCTTACAATTGCGGGTAGCGTTATCCATAGCGGTCATTCGGGCGGCCTGTTCGCTGGCCGCATTTTCCAGCATGCCCCGGTAGATTTGGACATTGACATAACTGGGCAACAATTCTTGAAAGATCCCCGCTACCGATGGTTCATAAAGATATTCCAGACCTTGGGCCGCTTCCCCTTCCTGTTGCATGGGGGCTATAGGCAGCAAGCGGAGCAATTTCGGTCTTTGAACGCCCATATTAATAAATTCTCCGTAGAGGATATAAACCTCATCCGATCCGCCCATCAGGAAGTTTTCAATGACATCCCGGCCGATACCGGCAGCCACTATCATATCAAAGGAACTAAAAATATCAATATAGGGAGAACGGATATTATGTTTTCTTCGCTTATAATATTCATACCCTTTTTTCCCTACCGGGACCAGGGAAAATTCGATCTGCTCCTGTTTCCGGGCCTTAATAAACTTTTCCCCGGCATTAATCAGATTGACATTGAAGCTTCCGCAAAGACCCCGGTCGGCCGTGAGCGAAATCAATTCCACTTTTTTCACCGGCCTCTGGGTCATCAAAGGGAAGGATTCGGGATCAATCCGGGAAGAGAGGCTATTAATGACCTCTAAGAATTTCCCGGCATAGGGACGGAAATTTTCCATCCGGATCTGGGCACCCCGCAGTTTGGCCGCGGCTACCATGTTCATGGCCTTGGTAATCTGTTGGGTCTTTTTTACGCCCCCGATTTTTCTTCTTATATCTTGAAGTGTCGCCATGCTTATGACTCTCTTTTTTAGCTTTCAGCCATTAGCTTTCAGCTTTCAGCAGAAGCACTTTCTTTTAAGCTGACTGCTGATGGCTGAAAGCTGTCAGCTATTTACTTTGGGCCTGGAACTGGCTCTTAAATTCCCCGATGGCCTTCTTCATCCGTTCTTCCAAATCCTTGCTGATTTCTTTTTTCTCTTTGATTTCAGAAAGGATATCCTGATGCTTGGATTCCATATAGGCGATCATTTGGGGCTCAAAATCCTTCAGCACCTCTACGGCGAGATCATCCAAAAATCCCCGGGCCCCGGCAAAGAGGCTGGTAATCATCTTTTCCATGGGCATGGGCTGGTACTGGGGCTGCTTGAGGATCTCCACCAGACGGACCCCCCGGTTCAACTGGGCCTGCGTGGACTTATCGAGTTCACTTCCGAACTGGGCAAAGGCGGCCAGTTCCCGGTATTGGGCCAGATCCAGTCGCAAACTGCCTGCCACCTGTTTCATGGCCTTGACCTGGGCATTACCCCCGACCCGGGAGACCGACAGACCGACATTGATGGCCGGACGGACCCCTGAGAAAAACAGACTCGGTTCCAGATAAACCTGGCCGTCGGTGATGGAAATAACGTTGGTCGGGATGTAGGCTGAGACGTCCCCGGCCTGGGTTTCAATGATCGGCAAGGCCGTCAGACTGCCGCCGCCCAGGTCTTCCCGCACCTTGGCCGCCCGCTCGAGCAAACGGGAATGGTTGTAAAAGATGTCGCCCGGGAAGGCCTCCCGTCCGGGAGGACGACGAAGGAGCAAGGAAAGTTGCCGGTAAGCCACGGCCTGTTTGGAAAGATCATCATAGATCACCAGGGCATGACGGCCCGTATCCCGAAAATATTCTCCCATGGTGCAGCCGGCAAAAGCCGCGACATACTGCATGGGGGCCGGGTCGCTGGCGCAAGCGGCTACCACCACGGTCTTTTCCAGGACCCCGTTGCGTCGCAAGGCCTCAACCACCTGGGCCACGGTGGATTTCTTCTGGCCGATGGCCACATAGATGCAAAAAATATCCGAATGCTTCTGGTTGATGATGGCATCTACACACAAGGCGGTTTTACCGATCTGCCGGTCGCCGATGATCAACTCCCGCTGGCCACGGCCGATGGGCGTCATGGCATCAATAGCCTTATACCCGGTATACATGGGTTCTTTCACCGGCTGTCGTTCGATAACCCCGGGGGCCTTTAGCTCGATCTTCCGGAATTCTTTGGCATTGAGCGGGCCCAAACCGTCTATGGGTTGCCCCACGGCATCAATGACCCGGCCCAGGATAGCCTCCCCTACCGGGACTTCGGCAATCCGTCCGGTTCGTTTAACCACATCCCCTTCCTTAATATGGAAGTCTTCCCCCAGGATGGCACACCCGACATTGTCTTCTTCCAAGTTCAAGGCTATACCGAAAATACCTCCGGGAAATTCCAGGAGCTCCATGGCCATGGTCTTTTCCACGCCGTATACCCGGGCAATACCATCCCCGACGGACAGGACCGTCCCGGTCTCGCTGAGCTCTACTTTTTTATCAAAATCTTGAATCTGCTGTCTTATGACCTGACTGATTTCTTCGGCTCTGATTTCCATCTTAGATACCCTCACCCCTTCTTAAGGATTCTTTTAAACTCTTAAGTTGAGTTTGCAAACTTCCATCCAAGGTCAAATCCCCAACCTGGGCGATAATCCCGCCTATGATGGAAGGATCTTGATTGACCGTAACGATAACTTCTTTTTGAACGACCTCTTTCAAGGCCGCCTGAATTCTTTTAATGATATCTTCACTGAGCTCGACCGCTGTGGTGACCATGGCCCTTTTAATATTAGAGAGTTCATCGGTCAACTGCGCATAGAATGTACTAATATCCTCCACATACCGGATCCGACCCTTGGTTAAAAGAAGCTGAATAAAGTTATTAATGGTTTGGGAGAACCCGGTCTTGTTAAGAATCGCTTTCAGGAGATTGCTCCGACTGGTAAAATCATAAATCGGGCTTTGGAGGACATAGCGGGCCTGGGTTTCTCTCTTCAGCAAATCGCTAAAGGCTTTTAGCTCTTCCCCGTATTTAAGATAGTTCCCGTCTTCTTTTCCCAAGGAGAGGAGAGCCCTGGCATATCTTCGGGAAACAGTAAAATTTCTCACTTAATGGGTCACCACCTTTGCTAAGTATTCACCGATCAGGACCTTTTGATCGTTCTCGGTGATATTCTTTTTTAATATATCTTCGGCCATCTGGACGGCCATCTCGGCCAGTTCCTGCCTCAAGGAGAGGTTGGCCTTCTGGATTTCCTGCTGGATGGTTATCTGGGTCTGTTCGACGATGCGGGAAGCCACCTTTTGGGCATTGTCAACAATCTTTCGTTGTTCCTTTTCCCCTTCGGCCTTGAATTCAGCCAGGATGGCCTCTCTTTCCTCTTTAATATTGGCAATCCTCTTTTCCAGGGCCTGATATTCCTTTTTTGCCTCGTCTTTTTTGGCCTCTAACTCCTGCAATTCCCTTTCAATAGAATCACGGCGACTGGCCAATCCTTGTTTCAGGGGTTTTCGAAGCAGTATAAAGAGGACCACAAAAAAGATGATAAAATTGATCGATCGGTACAAGAGGTCCAACAGTCTGGCTGTTGTTTCACCGCCATGGGCCGCTGCCGCCCCGTGCCCGGCAGCCCCTTCCCCTCCGGATGAGGCATAAACCAGCCCCCCATACAGCAAGATGAGGGCGATTAGAGGAAGATGAATTTTCAGGGAGTTGAAGAGGTTACGCAAACAAGAAGTTGAAGAAAAAGAAAAAAATCTGGGCATTTAAATCGTCCTCCCTAAGATCTTCTGGGCTATTTCCTGGGAGAAGTTGGCTACTTCGCCGGAAAGCTTTTTGCGGGCCTCCTCTACTTGTTGGGCAACTTTTTGCCGGTTCAGGGAAAGTTCGGCTTCCGCCTTCAGGTTGGCTTCCTGAAAAAGTTTTTTTTCTGCTTCCTGTCCTTGTAATTTAAAAATATTTTTTTGTTCGAAGCCTGCTTTCCGGGCCTGCTGTAACTGGTTCTGATAATCCTCTTCCTTTTGAATCCTGTCCGTTTGGGCCTTTTTGGCCTCCTCTTCTAATAGGCCGACCTTGTCGGCCCGCTGTTTCAATATGTTACGGATAGGTCGGTAGAGGAGGGTATTCAATATGAGCATTAACAAAAGGAAATTGACAATCTGGAAAATAAGGGATTGATCTATATTAATCATCTTTTTTACCCTTCCTGCAAGTTGAGAAAGATTAATCTGGAAGCAATAAAAGAAGTGTTTACGATATTAATGATTTTTTTCACACAACTTAAACAGAGCCTTCTTATCGTATTTTTTATCCCATGTCAAAGGTTTTTTGAAAAAAATATAGCTTTTTTGGATTTTGGAGGGTTCATTTCCTGACGGATTCGTAAAAAGTCTCCTTGGCCGTCACCCCGGCGAAAGCCGGGGTCCAGAACCAGTTGAAAAGACTGGATTCCGGCTTTCGCAGGAATGACGTAATGCGAGTTTTGACGGACTTTTTACAAGTCCGTCAATTCCTGGTGGCCTCGTAAAAGGTCCTTCATTCCCTTGGCTTAACAATACTGGCCAGAGTTGAACTTAATCAAGGCAAATCCGGCTCCTACCGGAAAGGATTTGTATTGATTTAATCTTTTGAAACGATTTAAAATAATTAATATCCATCCGGAAACTACACCCTTCCGGATGGAGCGGTCAGCCATCAGCCTTTAGCTTTCAGCAAAACCCTTTGATGATAATGGGTTAGCTAAATGCTGAAGGCTTCATTCCAAGGAACGCTTCCGGTGCCCTATAAAATACTGGCCGATTTAACGGTCTTGCTGCACTTTCTTTGGATTCTCTTCTTGTTCTTTGGCGCCCTTGGGGGGACCAGGAACAAGATGGTCCGGTATTTTCATCTCTTCGGACTCGGCCTGGCCTTTCTCATCCAGGTTTTGGACTGGTACTGCCCCTTAACCCATCTGGAAGTCTATTTCAGGTCAAAACACGATCCCGCCATGTCTTATAGCGGATCTTTTTTAATTTATTATATTGAGAAAGTGGTCTATCTCCAGATCCCCCGCTACCTGATTCTGGTCCTGACGATCTTCCTTTGTGGTTTTAATCTCTTTTTTTATTTTGGCTGGGGAAATTTCTTGAAAAGGTCTTTTTTTAGGGGTATTATTTTGGTACTTAAATTAAGGGTAAAATAATGATACAGAATAAAATTCAAATCGACGAAAAGGACTTCGAGTTCATCAAGAAGGCCTACAAAATCCTCTCCTATAAAAGTCTCAGTCATTATATGCGGGAGGCGATTCGGGCCAGGGTGCGGGAAGATCGGAAAAAGTGGAAAGCCCTCCAACGATCGTTGGCCATGGAACAGATCGGCCGAGGGTCCTATGAAAACCACTTTGAAAGCCTGGAAGGGGAAGACTTTGAAGATCGGTGATATCGTCTGGGTCAATCTGGACCCGACCGTGGGGGATGAAATCAAGAAAAAGCGGCCGGTGGTGGTTTTAAACAACGGCCATGAAAAACATCTCCGCCTGGCCATCGTCGTCCCCGTAACGAACTGGACGGAACTATGGGACAACAATCCTTTTTTCGTCAGTCTGGACCCGTCCAAACAAAACGGCTTAAAAAAGAAATCGGCGGTCGACTGTTTTCAAGTCCGGGCGGTCAGCCATCAGAGAGTCCTGGACCGGTTGGGCGCCGTCACACCGAGTGAATTAACCCAAATAAAAAAGGCCCTGGCCTTGATACTCGACCTCGAGCCCGAAGACTGCGAATAGGTATTTGTTGGAATAGGCCGGCGGATCCTCTCCGCTTGAAGTGAAGGGGGTCGACACACAATCAAGCATTTTTCATATTGCCATAATCTTTGACCCCAGGCCGGGGCTTAATCGCCTTCGGCCTGGGGTGTGATTGATCAGATCAAAGAGAGGGCCTTGCGCCTTACTCCTTGAACCTTATTTCTTATGTTCGTACCAGCCGGCCCCGGTCTTGCGGCCCAGGCGATTGGCCCGGATCATGGTTTTATGCAGATTCGGAACCGACCATTTACTCTCTTTATTCAGTTCCTCATAAAAATAATCGGCTACGTTTTTGCAGATATCCAGACCGGTCAAGTCCATCAACTCAAAAGGGCCCATGGGGTAGTTGAGCCCCAGTTTGACCGCCTTATCGACATCCTCCGGGGTGGCAATGCCTTCTTCAACGATCTTAACGGCCTCGATCATGTGGGGGATCATGATCCGGTTGACCACGAACCCCGGGGAATCCTTTTTGACCTCAATCGTCTCTTTGCCCATCTTTTTGGCTAAATCGGCCGTAACTTGAACGGTTTCATCGCTGGTTTGATAGGCCCGGATGATCTCGACCAGACGCATTAAGGGCACGGGGTTGAAAAAGTGCATGCCCACTACCTTGTCCGGCCGCTGGGTGGCTACGGCGATCTCGGTAATCGACATGGAAGAGGTATTGGTGGCCAGGATGGTCTCCGGTTTGCAAATCCCGTCCAGTTCCTTAAAAACCGCTTTCTTTAAATTTAGGTCTTCCAGGACCGCCTCGATGACCAGATCCACATCCTTGAGGTCGGCCATGCTGGTGGTCCCTTTGATCCGGCCCAGGATTTCATTCTTCTGGTCTTCGGTCATCTTGCCCTTTTCCACGCTCTTGCTCAAGAAACGGGTAATGTTTTTAACACCGTTTTCTACAAACCGGTCTTCCACATCCCGCATCACCACAGAACAGCCTATCTGGGCGGCTACCTGAGCGATCCCATTGCCCATGGTGCCGGCGCCAACGACGCCAATCTTTTTTATCTCCATTGTAAACCTCCTTTTATAATTTTGGACAGAGACTACACCATCCCTCCCTTTTTTGTCAATCGGGATTAGGCACTGGTCCCTATCTGGTTGAAGTTAATCCCTTGACAGTCTTCAGAAAAATGGCTATTTAGATAGAGGGTAGCGTTAAGAAACCGAAATTTGAAATAGGGGCGGCCATGGGTGAAATGCAACCTCAGGAACAATCCTTTAGTAATTTGGTCGATCTTTTTTCAGACCCAGTCCATACTTTAACCGAGAAAGGGGGCCTTCTTGAGAAAGGATGTCCTCCAACACTATGGTTGGCCCTTTGGCTGGAATCATTTCTGATGGCCGGAGGGAAACCGCTCAAAAAAGAATGGCCCCGATTATCCTCAGAGACACAGAAGATTTTGGGGATGGAGCTCCTTAAATGCTATTTGTACCAGCCTTTGTTTCTCCGGCTTTCCAGCGAAGGAAGACTATCAACCCCTGGATCAAAATTTATTTCAAAAAGACAAGGCCAACTTCTCCAGGTTGAGATCGGAAGCGGCCCGGCCCGGGGAATTCAATTCTGTTATTCGCCGGCCCATTCCCGGTTCTGGCCGGATTTGTTGACGGTATTTGAAGAGGAATTATTTTCTTCCCGAGAAATATTTAAAAACCTCGAACCGGGATTGCGTATGGCCTTATCTTCCCGGCTGGAAACGATTCGGCAGCGGGCCGAAACCCTCCATTCTTTTTTCTTGAAATGGCAAGGCCCGTCTGTTTTTCGATCGTTGAAACCGGAGGAGACGACCGATCCGGAAAAAGGGGATAGCTTAAGTATCGAGGATAGCCCGGATCAAGAACCAGAAGACGGCCATTTTGACAACAATATGAATCCCACGGAACCGACTACTTTTGACCCGGATATTATTCCGCCCTCCTCTCCAGCACCCAAAAAAAAGGGGAAAGGTAAAAGCGCACCCGATCAGATGAAAATGTTTTAGTTAAGGAGTCCATTCATGAAAATCCTGGATAACCTCCATGCCTTTATTTGGCGCAATCCCCAAGCCAATGACTGTAACACCTATCTGATCAAAGGGTCTAAGACGATCCTTATCGATCCAGGCCACCTCCATCTTTTTGACCATGTTCGGGTTGGGCTTTTGGACCTCAACCTGACCCCGGAACAAATCGATCTGGTCATTATCACCCACGGTCATCCGGATCATCTGGAGGCCGCCGCTCTTTTTAAGAAACCGACCTTAATCACTATGAGCCTGGCCGAATACGAATTTGTCAAAGAATGGACCGGCCGTCAGATCTGGGACCAGGGCAACGGATTTGAACCGGACTTCTTTATCCAGGAGGGGGGACTGACCATAGGGGACCTGACCTTTCAGGTTCTGGCCACACCCGGGCATTCTCCCGGCTCTATCTGTCTTTATTGGCCTGAACACAAGGCCTTATTTACCGGGGACCTTATTTTCAATCAGGGGATAGGGCGGACCGATCTGCCCGGAGGCGATGGGGGACTTCTCAAGGAAAGTATCAGGCGGATAGCCGGTCTGGATAGTGAATGGGTATTAAGCGGTCATGGTGAGGTGATCAAGGGAAAACAGGCCGTGGAGGATAATTTTCGGATGATTGAAAACTATTGGTTTAATTATCTGTGATGATTTGGCAAGAGGTCTCCAAGGGATCATTGCCAGTGAATTGAGCAAATCCCGCCTTAAAGCCCGGCGATTTCATCTCTACAGGCTTGGATTTCCTGTTCATAAAAATGCTTCCAGGACGGATCAGGTTCCAGGTTGGGAACAACGGCTGATCCGCTGATTCCCTGGACCGACAATTGTTCTTTGAGAGCATCCGCAAAATAGTCCTTTTGTTGCTCCACCTGTTGGGTGAATGATGCGAGGACCTCCCGGTAAGGTTCTGACGGCAGGGCGAGCAGGATTTTGATTAATTCAAATCGTTTCTCATTATTCCCTTCAGGATCCAGTCCTTCGACTAATTCTTTTTTTAATATCTTTTCCCATCCCGAAATGGGCTCTTTTTCCAGAAGTTCGGTTTTAACCCGTCTGGTATCTGCCAGGTCGTCCAGGAATTTCTGGATCCAGCCCCGGGCCTTTTTCAACCATTCCTGACGGCGGATTTCTTTTTTTTCTTCCGAGCTCATGGTCAGGTTCTTGGTCTTTTCCATGATCAGGTCCAGAGTGCTTTTGATCTCTCCCATCTGATTCCCTTAGAGTTTTAAGTTTCAAGATGCAAGCTTCAAGCAGGACAACATCGAAAAAGTGGCAACGGCCTTTGTCCTCAAGTTCGTCGGAGACGAACGCTCCTCAAGTGAAACGCTCCTCAGGCCTCGTCCCTATCTATTCAGGCATGTCCGACGGCATCAGAAAGCAAGTTCAAATCAATGCCGATGGATTTAGCCGACTGTTCCCAGCGTTTTTCCACCGGAGTCTTAAAAAGGACGGTTTCGTTCACCGGACAGGTCAGCCAGGCATTGGCCATGATTTCCGCTTCCAACTGCCCGGGCCCCCAGCCGGCGCAACCCAGGGCGAGGACAAAGGTTTCCGGTCCTTTCCCTCGGGCCAGGGATTCCAGGATGTCTCTGGAGTTACTTAAGGCCAGCGAGGGGGTCACGGGATGAAGGCCTTCCCATTCAAAAGGCGGCCCATGGAGTACAAAGATCTGCCCCTTATGGACCGGTCCCCCTATATAAACGGGTTTGGTGTCCCTGTCGGAGATGGAATCAAGACCCAGTTCCTGAAAGACCGTCCCGCAGGTCAAATCCGGCAAGACCCGGTTGATCACCAACCCCAAGGCCCCTTCCAGGGTATGTTCGCAGATACAGGTCACGGTCTGAGAAAAATTGGGATCCGACAGGCTGGGCATGGCAATAAGAAAATGACCTTTAAGGGATGTTCCAGTCTCCTTTTTCCAACTCATAAAGCCTCCGGCAAGTATTTTAGATATTTTATGGGTTGTCCTATCGATTGTCAAGAATTGCCTTATATAAATCATCAGGTTTGACTTAATCTCAGGGATAGGATAATCTTAAAAAGGGAGAGTAATGGGTGGACGATTTGGGAAATACGGTGATTTTAAGCGGAAACAAAATTTTCGCAAGGGCCGATCTATTGCCCAAGGATTGATCAAAGGCTTAATAAGACCCCCTAAATGCCTTCCCAAGCCGACCCAAAAGGAACCCACAAAAGAAAAATAATCAGACTTTTAAGGTAAAAAGCTCAAAGTTCAAAGGATCCCCATTCTGAACATTGAATATTGAACGACATTTTTGTATTAAGCCCTCATTCCCCTGGGAAGCGCCACGAAGGATGAAAATGGTTTTAAGATTTTTTCTTCACCCATAGCCTTTTTTAGGTTTTCATGCTTGAAACTTGAAACTTGCATCTTGAAACTTTCTTTTTCGTCCTAAAAGGTGATCACCTTGTCAGCCACCTGCAGGCTGGTGACGATATCGAGCATATTGGTAGTCTCCCCTACCTGTTTTTTTCCCAGAAGACCGAAATGGTTCAGGCAGGTACCGCATACCAGAATCGAGACCCTCTGCGCTTCGAGTTCCTGCAAGACCGTCAATGCCTCGGCCCCTTCTATGGACAATTTTACCCCCGAATTGACAAAAACCAACCGCCACAAGGCCTCTCCCATTTCCTTGAGGGTCCGAAGGAAATTTAACATGAGCAAGGCCCCTAAGGTATCATCCCCCTGCCCCATGGTATCCTTGGTGATCATAATAAGGGTCTTCTGAGGTTTTTCGGCTAAATGTGTTATGACGGCCTCACACCTTTCCAATTCTTTTTTCCGGGCTTGGACCTGGAAATCAGGATCGGTCCCTTCGATCGAGGCCTGAAATCCCTGGGTCCCGAGAAACCGCTCCACATTCTGGGCAGCCGCCCGGTTGTCCACTAACACTATTAATTCGGTTACTTGGGGACGGGCTGCCAGAAAACTCCTGGTTTCCACCACCGGTTGAGGACAGGTCTGACCTTGGCAGTTCAAAGTTTCCATGGGGTTTTCTCCATCTTAATTGTATTTTCGTAATAGGTTAAGCACTTAGTCAATCAACAACTCGTGAAAAAAGATGCAAGGTCCAGGGTTTTTCATGCTTGAAACTTGCATCTTGCATCTTATAACTTTCTTTTAGTACTAAGTTAAAGAAGAGGTCGGCTTAAGTCAAATAGGAAAATATGGAGACATTTGGCAAGTTAAATAGTTTTTCTCTATGCTTATAAATCCCAGATGGGGCAATCAGCCATCAGCTTTTAGCTTTCAGCAAAACCTCTGTAAGACACCGATTTGGCTGATCGCTGACCGCTAAGCGCTGCTTCCGGAAATCTTGGATTTTCGGATGAGAACTAATTAGTTCGGGTCAGAGTCCGGAGGCGGCACTTCCACACAACGAATGCCTTTAGATAATTCATCAAAGATGATCAGGTCGATATTGCGGACCAGTTCGCTGAGCTGCTGGAAGCTATTTAACAGTTCCAGATGGATATTACTGCTTTCCTCGCTCTCTTTGATCCCTTCGGTCAGGCGGTGGATGTGGTTTTGCCTGAATTCGAGGATCAGCGCCACGTTCCTGGGATGTTGGGTAACAGCTTCTTCGGCCAGACAGGAATTGTTCTGGACCAAGGCTTTATGGGTCATCCGCAAACCCCGAATCAGGGCCTCCACCAGGGTCAACAATTCTTCTTTGCCCATTATAGAAAAATGCACCCCCCGGCTGAATTTGGTCTCAATCCGGTACTTAACGTCCCGTTCCACAATATCGTTAATCTTATTCAGACAATCGAGAACGCGGATCAGGCCCATGGCATATCCCTGCTCCTCCTGATTTAAGGGTTGGCGCAGGGTTCGGGTCAAATAATCCACCGCGGTCTGGCATAAGGCAGCCATGACCCTTTCTTTATGGGCAATCCGTTCCAGGAAGTCCGGATTCCTGGTCTCCAAAGATCGTTTGATGTACCAGACCATTCGCAGGGTTCCGGCCGAAATGCGGACCGTCTCTTTATGGGCCAAACCGATGGCTATGGATGGCATGTTAATAACTTCTTCCCGGAGAAATTTGGGTTCCAGCTCAGGGCGTTTTTTCTCCGGTAAGAGCCATTCGATAAAGCGGGATCCCAGGTTGCTGAAAGGGAGAAAGATAGCGGCCAATCCCACATTAAAAAGGGTGTGGGCATTGGCCACCTGAAAGGTCACCGATGCGGTCAGAAAAGTCAGGAACAAACTGAACCAGGGTACAAAGGGAAAGACCAGGACCGTACCACCGAGTTTGGAGAAGAAATGGGCCATGGCCACCCGATGGGCCTCCCTCCGGGAACCGATGCTGGCTAACAGGGCGGTAAAGGAAGTCCCGACATTGCTCCCTAAGAGCAGATAAATAGCGCTATTTAAGTTTATCAGTCCATAACCGGCCAGCACCATGATGATGCCCATGACAGCGGCACTGCTATGGATCAGGAAGGTGACCAAGGCTGAAGCCGCTACGGCTAACAGGGGAAAGCGGCTGACCGTTAAAAGTATCTGGGTGAAGGCCGGAGCATCTTGCAGAGGTTTAAGGCTGTCACCGATTAATTTAAGACCCAGGAATAAAAAGCCGAATCCAACCAGGGCCTGACCGAAACGACGATGCCGTTCCTTTTTGGCGAAAAAGACAATAGGGGCCCCGATGCCTACAATCAATAAAGAAAGCTCGGTAAATTTAAGGGCAATCAACTGGGCGGTCACGGTGGTCCCGATATCGGCACCCAAAATGACCGGCATGGACTGCCTGAGGGTGATCACCGCGGCATTGGTCAGTCCCACCAGGATAACCGTTGTGGCTGTGCTGCTTTGGAAGAGGATGGTAATCAGGACCCCGGCCAGGACTCCCAGGACCGGTTTCTTAGTGATGGATTCCAACAGGGTGCGCAGTTGCCGGCCCAGGATTTTCTGCAGCCCATCCCCCATGACCTGGATGCCATAAAGCAGGATGCCGATGCCGCCTAAAAACCCAAAACCGATAGTGAGCCAATTGGTTTTCAATGGGAAACCCTTACTTAACGATAAGGACAGGACACTTTGAATTATTTAAGACCTTTTGGCTGACGCTTCCTAATAATGCCCCCCGTAAAGGCCCGGCCCCGCGGCTGCCCATAACAATAAAATCGCACCGATTCTTTTCGGCGAGTTCAATAATTTGTTGGGCCGGATCTCCGGGGGCGACAACCGATTCCACCCGAATGAACCCTCCTTTCAAGAGGTCCTGGCAACCGGTCTGCGCTTCCCTTAAAATCTCCTGTCCTTTTTTGAAAGCGGCCTCCAGGGCGAGACGTTCCTCTATCGGGGCTTGATGGAGATTGCTGCCCTGTCCCTGAAACCATTCCATCTCGGACCTGGGTTTGGCGATATACAGGAAGGTCAAAATCCCGGATACATTTCCATGCAAAATCCTGGCCCCCAGACGGGCGGCCCGAAAGGAAAAGGGGGAACCGTCCACCGCTACCAGAATATGATTAATCACAGGTGCCTCCGATTAAAAATGGTGTCATGGCCGCAAAATCACAGGAATGGTCACAACTTACTTTTGTTTCTATCATATTGAAGGGATCAATTCAATCAGGTACTACCGCTATTAGCCATTTATCAAACTTTTTTACTGAAAAGTCAAAATTACCTGATTGCTAATTTCTGGCCTGGCATGTTAAACATAACTCTATGTCAAGGAAAAAATCACAGGGGTTAACAAAAAGGGGGTCGTCATGAAAAGATTCAAAGCAATTGCCCGGTTATCTTCGTTAAGCGTTGCCATTTTCCTGATCGCATGGATGACCGCGACCACGGCCCAAGTCATGGCTGCCGATCAGGTCCCGGTAAACCTCTTGGATGGCATTCTGGCCCGTGGATATATCCTGGTGGGGACTTGCGGCGATTACAAACCGTTCACCTATCTAAACCCCGGGACGAACCAGTTTGAGGGGATCGATATCGATATGGCCAAGGAACTCGGTAAAGCCCTGGGCGTTGAAACAAGATTTGTCAAAACTTCCTGGCCCACCCTGATGAAAGACTTTACGCAAGGTAAATTCGATATCGGCATGGGCGGCATTTCCGTTAATCTCGGGCGCCAGAAGACGACTTTTTTCAGCATTCCCTATCTTAAGGACGGGAAGACCCCCATTACCCTCATGAAGAATGTGGATAAGTTCAGGACCCTGGAGCAGATCGACCAACCCGGCGTGAAACTCATCGTAAACCCCGGTGGAACCAATGAAAAATTCGTGCGCGCGAAAATCAAAAAAGCGGAGATTATCGTTTACGACGATAACGTCACTATCTTCGATCAACTCGTCGAAGGCAAAGCGGATCTGATGATTACCGATGCCGTCGAAACGGTTCTGCAACAGAAATTACGTCCCCAATTGACTGCCGTACACCCGGACAAGCCCTTTACCTATTCCGAAAAAGGCTACCTGATGCCCCGAGACATCGTTTTTAAGGCCTTCGTCGATCAGTGGCTTCACCTTTCGCTCATGGACGGATCATTCCAGAAGATCTACGACAAGTGGTTGAAGTAAAGGTTCCAGCCGGCATAAACGGCCCTTGAAATTTTTCCGATTACCTGATCCAAGGAGGGCGCGAAGCCTCCTTGGATCAGGCTTTCTCCTTGCCTGCGGCCACCAAGTTACAGGGCTTGATCACTGCTTGTCTGTAACGGTGCGGGAAAACCTGGAGATGGGCGCCTACACCCGATCCGACAAAAAAGAGATTGCCCAAAGCATTGAAGAGATATTCGACCTTTTCCCTATACTGAGAGAACGCCATCAGCAGGAAGCCGGCACTTTAAGCGGCGGGGAGCAGCAGATGTTGGCTATCGGGCGGGCCTTGATGAGTAAACCGGGTTTACTGCTTCTGGATGAGCCCTCTCTGGGGTTGGCCCCTAAAATAGTCAAAGAACTTTCGACCATCATCCGGAATATCCATCAAAGGGGAGTTTCGGTTTTGCTGGTAGAGCAGAATTCCAAATTAGGCCTGGGTGTGGCCGATCGGGGCTATGTGCTCGAGGTGGGGAAGATCGTGCTTGAAGGTGAGGCCGGGGACTTAAGAAATAACGAGCATGTGAAGAAAATATACCTGGGGGTTTAGCACGAAAATAGGGTTCAAGGATTCCAGGATTCGAGGGTTCAGCCGCTCGACTTCGTCGAGCTATAGAAAAGGTTCCCCTCCGGGGAACCGCAGGGGTTTTAAATTCCAAGCCTTTCACTTGAATCCTTGGCCCCTGGACCCCTTGAATCCTCTGTCATGCTTCGTGGTGCCCCCAAGGGCATGAGGGCTTAGTTCAAAAATAGGATTTGTTTTATGTAGCACTGCCCCGCGTTTCGCGGGGCTGTTTCCATTAATGACAGGCGAGGGCGCCTGTCCTACATAATCTTAAGCCCATTTTCATACTTTGTAGGTACCCGTTTCAGGCGAGCTTGAAGGTTTAGAACATTTTTTATTAAATCTTAATTTTTAAGGAGGAAGGGAATGATGAAAAGATGGTTTTCTAAACGCCCTGACCGGTCCGGCTGCCCCCTGGGGGATTCCCCAAGACCGTTGTTTACGGATTGCGGCCGATAAGATCAATGAAGAGGGCGGGATCAAGATCAAAGGGGAAGCCTATAAATGGAAAATTTTTTCCTATGACCACAAATACGTTCCCGGCGAGGCGGTGAAGGCCCTGAACAAGGCCATTTTCTCCGATAAAGTCCAATTTGTGAATGTCCTGGGCGGTTCCTGTCTCCTGGCCAGCATGCCCTTATTGAAGGCCAACAACATCCTGTCCATGAACTCAGCCGTGGGTGGCAAAGCCACCACCAATCCCGATAACCCCCTGGTTTTCAGACACAACCCGATCCTGGAAACGGCCTATGCCGCGGTCTGGCCCTTTTTACAAAAACGGGAGGGCGGTTTTAAAACCGTAGCCATCTTGAACCCGGATGATGAAACCGGAAGGGATGGTATGCACGCTGCCCAATTTGTAGCTAAAGTAGTCAATGTGACGATTGTGGCCGAAGAATTTTTTCAGCGAGGGACCAAGGATTTTGCGGCTGTCCTGACCCGGGTGATTGCTAAAAAGCCCGATCTGATCGACACGGGGTATACCGATCCCACCAGTCAGGCCCTGATCCTGAAGCAGGCCAGGGAACTGGGCTATAAAGGCAAAATTCATCTGGCCTGGGGCCCGAACCCGAAGCAGGTTCTGGAGATAGCCGGCCCCCTGGCCGAAGGGGTCTTTTTAGGGACCACAGTCCCCGAACCGGTAAACGATGTGCAAAAAGAACTCAACAAGAGGTTCCTCAAGCAATATCCGGCCAATGAATGGAACCCCAATTACTACAGTAACTATGGATTGTTGTTCGGTCTGACCAAGGCCATTGAGAAGGCCCAGAGCCTTGATCCGATTAAAGTAGCCGGTGCATTGGAGAACTTGACCTGGGACGGATCTTTCGGGCCCAACAACTTTGGCGGTATGAAATTGTATGGGGTCAAGCGCCAGATTCTGTTTCCGGCGAACCTTTGTGAGATCAAACAAGGGAAACTGATCTGGCTCATGGCCGCCCCGCTGGCCAAAGGAATTTTGGATTAATCCGGGTCATGGATGCAGCTCAGGGGCGGGTTTGAAACCCGCCCCTATCAAGAATCTTGCATTCCCACGTCCCGCTTCTCCGCTTCACCCACCGAAGCCTTACCAAAAACTATCAGGAAAACCTTGGCTGTCAGGAGGACTATGATGGATCTGGAAGAATTAAAAAAGGAGTTCGAAAAAGACGGCCCCAGTGTGGTTAATCAATTATATGAGTGGGCCTTACAGAAAGGGGACCAGAAATTTCTGTATTATGGTGAAGAGACCAGTAGCCTGACCTATCGGGAATTTAATGCCTTAACCAATAAAATAGGGCATTCTCTTAAGGCCTTGGGGGTTAACAAAGGGGACCGGATTTCGTTATATCTATTCAATCCCTTGATCACCGTCCTTTCGATGTTCGGCATCTGGAAGGTCGGGGCCGTCTTCAGTCCCATTAATTTTAATTACAGGGGCCGGCTGCTGTCTTATCAGATAAACGATACGGCGCCGAAAATACTGATTACCGAACAATTCCTGCTTCCTTTTTTAAATGACGTTCAATCGGATCTGTCTGCCTTAAAGGTTATTGTCAGAAAGCCCAACCGCGCTGAACACGATTTTAATCCCGATCTGTCCCGGATGGAATTAACCCCAAGATTTGAAGTTCTCGACTATGAAGACCTGCTGAAGGCCGATTCCACCGACCTGGACACTGAAATCCAATACTGGGACACGGCCAATATCATCTATACTTCCGGCACCACGGGACCGGCCAAGGGGGTGGTCCAATCCCATCGCTGGATGGCCCAGTATACCTTCAATACCAGGAGATTTACCCATCCCGATGATTGCATCTATAATGATCTTCCTATGTATCATGTGGGCGGGGCTATCAGTAATTTTGTCCGGGTGGTCTGGAGAGGGGCCAATACGGCCCTCTGGGATAAGTTCAGCCCCAAGGATTTCTGGAAAAGGATCGAAGTCAGCGGGTCGAATCAGGCCATCCTTCTGGATGTCATGATCCCCTGGTTGATGAATGCCCCGGAAACACCGCAGGACCGGTATAACAGTCTGAAAAGGGTTCATATGCAGCCCCTGCCCCAATACCATAATAAGGTGGCTAAGCGGTTCGGTATTGATTTTGTCTCCGGAGGGTACGGCCAGACCGAGGCCGGAAACGGGTTTGTCGGTCTCATTGATGAACTGGAAGAGGGGGAAGGAACCCCTCCCGAACTGCATAAGGGTTATACCCGGGAAGAGATCGAGGCCTTTTGTCAGAAATGGGGCTATCCGCTTTTATCCGGCAAGGATAACATCAAAAAAGGGTTTATGGGCCGGTCTGTGGTTCTGGAGCCGGCCGTTCTAAACGAGCATGATGAACCATTAGGGCCGGGCCAATATGGACAATTGGCCTTCAGAAGCAAGGTCCCCTATTCCATGCTGGACGGCTACTTCAATAAACCCGAAGCTACCGTGGAGGTTTTCCGGAACCAATGGTTTCACACCGGGGATGCCTGCTATAAAGATGAAAATGATATTTATTACTTTGTGGACCGCATGGGCGGTTTTATCCGGGCCAGGGGTGAAAACATCTCTTCCTATCAAATCGAAGACATCATCAACAGCCATCCGGAAGTTGAAGTGTGCGCCGCCTTTCCCATCCCGGCGGCCGAAGGGGAGGAAGACGATATCGTCGTCTATGTCACCAAGGCGCAAAAGTCGGGACTGGAGGAAGAGGCCTTGCGAAAATGGCTGGCCGTTGAAATGCCCAAATTCATGTGGCCCAGGCATATCCGGTTTCTGGATGAGCTGCCCAGAACCCCGACCAATAAGGTGGAAAAATACAAATTGAAAAAAATGATTCTCGATGAATTGAAAAAATAACCCGTGACTATCTTGCCGAACTTTCAAATTTCGTCACCCCGGCGGAAGCCGGTCCCGCCTTAGGCGGGATGGATTCCGGCTTCCGCCGGAATGACACCAAAGGACTTTTGCAAAAAGCCTCATTATTCGAGGGCTATTAGAGGTCAACCAAAGGGTAAGATTACGGAAGCGGAGATCATCACCTGGTCCAAAGAGAAGATGGCTTCCTATAAGTACCCGAGGATCGGGGGTCAGGGTCCGGTAAAAACCATTTTCATAATTCGTGGCGCCCCTTGCAAACGGACATGAGAGCTTAGCACGAAAATAAGTTCGGAGTTTAGAGTTCGGAGTTCAGAGTTCAAAGAAAATCGCCAGCAATTTTCACCAGATGTGTCAGCACCTCCAGGATATCGCCGGAGGGCTGGCGGCCACGGTGCCGACCTACCGGGATTGGAGCAATCCGGAGATACGGCCCTACATTGAAAAATATTTGAGCGCCAAAGATGGGATCCCTACGGAAGACCGGCTCAGGGTGATGCGTCTGGCCAAGGACATGACCTGCAATTTTTATCAGATCGATACCATTCACGTGGAGGGCTCCATGGCCGCCCAGGAGATGTTTTTATACGGCAGCGCCGATTGGAACAAGCTTAAATCAGCGGCCAAGAAATAAAAAAAGGAAATAATAAATCAGGTAAGGAGTGAAAAATTGGACTGGCAGGAAAAAATTGAAGATCTCCGGAATCGAAGGGACACAGCCCTGGAAATGGGCGGCCCGGAAAAGATCAAACGACAGCATGACCAGGGAAAACTGACCGCCCGGGAGAGAATGGCCCTTCTTTTTGATGAGGGGAGCTATACGGAATACGGCCTGCTGGCCATGAGTCCCAGTGAACGGCTGAAAAAGGAAAACAAAAAGACCCCGGCCGATGCGGTAATCGTAGGCTACGGCAAGATCAATGAACGGATGGCCTGCGCCATTGCCGAGGATTTTACCGTACTGGGCGGCTCGGTGGGGCGGACCCACTGGCTCAAAAACTGGCGGACCGTCCAAATGGCCAGGAAGGCCAAGGTGCCGATTATCTGGATGATGGATGGGGCCGGGGCCAGATCGGAAGAGACCATCAACATGGGGCTGCCTCATGTCAGTCATTTTCTGGAGATATCCAGGCATTCAGGCATAGCCCCTCAAGTAGCCATTGCCATGGGGCCCTGCTCAGGTGACTCTTCGCTCCAGGTCAGTTTGATCGAGTTCATCATCATGGTCAAAGGCCATGGGCAACTGTTTGCCGGCGGCCCGCCGGTAGTTTACACGGCCATTGGAGAGGTCGTTTCCAAAGAAGACCTTGGGGGTTCCAAAATGCACTGCCGCATTTCCGGGGTTGGCGATAACGAAGCCGATTCGGATGAACAGGCCATTGCCATGACTAAGGAATATCTTTCCTATTTGCCGCTCAATGCCTATGAATACCCCCCTTATTTGGATACCGGTGACAGGGTGGACCGCAGGGAAGAAGAACTGCTGACCATCGTGCCGGCGGAACGCAATATCCCCTACGACATGAAGCGGATCATCTGCTGCATCGTCGATAATGGGGTCTTTTTTGAGGTCAAGCCCCATTTCGCCCCCAACCTCATCACGACCCTGGCCCGGATGGGGGGCCATACGGTGGGGATCATCGCCAGTCAACCGAAATTTATGGCCGGTGCGGTGGATGCCAAGGCGGCTGGTAAGTACAGACACTTTGTCGACCTGTGCAGCGCTTATCATGTACCCATTATTTTCCTGACTGATATCCCCGGGGTCATGACCGGGAGTCAGGCCGAGCGTGAGGGCACCCTACGGGCAGGCCTGGCCTGTGCCTATTCCCTGGCCTTTGCCGATGTACCGATTATCACCGTGGTGATCAAGAAGGCCTTCGGCTACGGCGGTTCGGCTATGGGAGGGGCCGAGGCCGGACAGGCGGCAGTATTGGCCTGGCCCACCGCCGACTTCGGGGCCATACCGGCGGCCGGGGGTATCCTGGCGGCCTACAAGAAAGAGATCGAGTCTTCCCCTGACCCCGAGGCCAAAAAACGGGAATTGGAAAGGCAATTTGCCGAAATAGGCGGACCTTACGGGGCGGCGGCCAATTTTAATGTCGATGATGTGATCGATCCCCGGGAAACCCGGCCCCGGATTATCCGGGCACTGGAACTGGCCGTAAACAGCCGAAGTCTTCCGGCGACCCCGGTTTATCGGCACGGGATTATGCCCTGAGGGTCCTCAAACATTCTGAATTCAAGAATTTCAAATATCTTTGGTTAAAATGGGGGCGTTCGTCACCTGAGATACAAGGGCTCCTGGTTTCGTTCCACCCGGCGGATATTTTCTGCCACGGTCTTAACGATCCCCCCCATGGAGACATCGGTGGAGCCGCCTATATGCGGGGTGGCCAGGACGTTATAGGCAAAGATCGGATCTTCGGGGTCCGGTGGTTCTTCCCAGAATACATCCAGCCCGGCACCGGCAATCCCTTTGGAGGCCAAAACCTCCAGCAGGGCATCCCGATCCACCAGACCTCCCCGGGAAAGGTTGATGAGAAAGGCCCCTTTTTTCATCAGGGCAAACCTCTTGCAGTCCATAATCTTTTGGGTTTCCATAGTTACCGGGAGACAAAGGACCACAAAATCAGCCTTCCGAAGGAGTTCTCCAAAATCCTCCGGACCTCCAGCCCAATCCAGTCCCAGGTCCTCTTTGGCCTTTTGAGGGTCGGTCCTTTTTATTCCTGTGAGATGGACGTCAAAGGCCTTTAGTCGTTTGATCAAGGCCCGTCCGATTCCGCCCAGACCCACCAGGCCCACGGTCAAACCCTGAAGGGCACGGCCCTGGGGTTCGCCCATCTTCCGGTCGGCTAGACTGCGGGCCATACCCCGAAAGTCTCTGGCCAGACCGATCATCAGATAGATGGCCAATTCCGCTACCGAATCGGCATTGCCTGATTCGTCCGATGGCACATTGGCCACCCGGATGTTCAATTCCCCGGCCGCCTCCAAGTCCACGCCTTCAAGCCCCACGCCGCACTGCTGGATCAGACGCAGATCATCGGCCTCGGCCAACATCTCCCGGGTAATGGTAGTCATAGTCGGGATCAGGATCTGAACCCCCTTTAAAGTATCCACCCCGAAACGGCCGGCGGCTTTAAAATCGTGCTCCGGGAGTTCCTTTCGGATTTTATGGAAAAAACCTCCCCAGGCATTCTCGGGAGCGGCAAAGAGAATTTTCATGAATTCCTCTGAGGTTTTCCTAACCCCTGATTACATTAAATCATATCCCGTTTCCAGTTTGGGGATGCCGGCGATTTTACAGGTGGTAATGGGATCCGGGAACTGGATATATTCACATTTCTGGGGTTGATGGACATTGGTGCAGACCGCCCGGACGATAGGGACCGAATGGAACTTTTTATAATATTCCCGGATAAATCTTAATATCTCCAATTGTTCCTGGTTCATCGGACAAGTCTTGCTGACCCCTTCTCTTTCAGCCAGGGCGCAGGCCACGGTTTCGTCCCATTCATCAAAATTCTCGAGATACCCTTCATCGTTGATCTGGATAGTCCGCCCGTTGTACTCAAAAATCGGCATAGGTTCCTCCTTTTTTTATTGATTCTGATGATTTTGGACTTACCATTAAAAAATAAGAACGCCTTTGGTTCAAGTCAACCAATGAGGACTTTCTTTAACACGAAAACAGCTTCAGGGATCAGGAGTCGGCGAAACCCATTTTCAGGCTCGTGGTGACCCCTAAGGGCATGAGGGTTTGATTTAGGAATTATTCCTTTTAAATTTTTTGATAATCTTTGGGATGAATAAGGAAAAAACAAAAAGGCCTATGGAGAGAAAAACCTTGCCCGAAATAAGCTGACCCCAATCCCCGCTGGCCCAGACCTCTTTGATCGTTCCGACAAAAAAGGTGAAGACAAAAGTCCCGACGATGATCCCAAGTAAGGTACCCCAAAAATAATCCCAGAAACGGACCTTGGTCAGGCCCATGCCAAAATCCATGGCCGTAAAAGGGAAATAAATCAATCGTAAATAGAGGACCGTGGCGAAACCGTTTCGTTCGATGGCCTCGTCATATTTTTTAAGCCTATCCCCGATAACCGAGGCGGCAAAATCCCTTCCCAGATAGCGGCCGATAAAAAAGGTGACCGTGGCCCCCAGGATGGCCCCGGCCAAGACATAGACAAATCCCCAATAAGCTCCGAATATCGCCGCTCCCAGGGCGGTTATTATGGTACCGGGCACAAAAAGGCAGATGGCCAGAGTATAGATGAGAATAAAAACCAGGGGGGCCCAGAAGCCGGCGGTATCTAAAAACCGCTTCATCTCCTGGACGGTCAAAAATTCTTTTACCGGTGTGTAACGGACCAGGTAAATGGCGGCGATGATAAAAACCGCCAAAATAGCAGCTTTTATGACCGCCCCTTTTTTACCTTTGGACTTCGGGTTTTCTTCAGTTTGCATTTGCGGACCTTTTATTGCTGACAGGATTTACAGGATTCACCTTTCTTTGCTCAGGCTATCGGTAACCGTGAGCAACTTCGATCCGCTTCCCTTAACGACCGAATAGTCGTCCCAACAGCCCCTTCTTTTCCGGCTCCATCGGCTCCAGTCCGAGATGGGCACGAATGACATTTTCCAGTTTATCCTCGGCCACATCGGAGCCTTCCACAACGATTTCATCGTCCACCATGACCGCCGGAGCCACCGGCAGCTCCAATTCAAAATATTCATCGGTCTGGAATTCGGCCCGGGGCTTGGAAATAACCTCGGTTTGAATTTCATATTTTTTGCCCAGCCTGGGCATCATTTCCTGAAAGTGCTTTCAGGGCTTGCCGTTCGGTTCGTTCATAAAACAGCGTACTTTTACCATGTTTTTTTCTCCTTTAGCAGCATTTATTTTCTGGCCTCGGCCATGCGTTTTAAAAATTGATCCGGGGGCAGATAATCCACCAACCGGAGATTTCCCAATTCCTTACCCTGGCCACTTAAAAAGACGATGGTAGGAACCCCTTTGACTGCATATTGCTTTAACAAAGCCTCGTAGACAGGGTTTCCCCCTTGGGTCAGGTCCACTTTGATCATGACAAAATGGCGGTCGGCTTCATGGACCAGGGCCGCATCGTGAAAAGTAACATCTTCCAGCTCCCGGCAGGGGGTGCACCAGGTGGCATAAAAATCGATGATGACCGGTTTCTTTAGATTGCGGGCCTCTCCTAAAAGTTGATCCGAATAGGGCTGCCAGGCCACCCCGGGTCCACGAAAAACCCAGGACCCGATGATCAGTGTGGCTATGATTATTCCGGCCAATCCCGCGCCGGTCTTCAGCCAGTTAAAGGACCTGAAGGCGGCCTTTGTTTTATCCAACCACCCCAGATGGAGCCCGGCCAAAAAGGCCACGGCCGCCAGAAGGATGATCCCCCAGCTTTCCGGCAAAAGGGGCCGGATAAAATGGGCGGCCATACCCACCAGCACCCAGCCCATAAGCTTGCGCACCCAGAGCATCCACTCACCGGAACGGGGGAGCTTTTCGATCTTTCCCGAGAAAACAGCCAAAAGAAAAAGGGGCAGTCCCAGCCCCAGACTGAGGGTAAAAAAGATCAGGAAGCCCAGCCAGGGGGAGCCCATACTGGCCACCCAGGTCAGCAAACCCAGGACAAAAGGACCGATACAGGGGGCGGCCACCAATCCAAGGGTCAACCCCATAAATAACGTCCCGAAATAACCGGCATAAGATTTCGAGGCCATCCGGTTCAGGCCTTCAGGCAGACGCAGTTCCCAAAAACCCAGGAGGCTGGTGGCAAAAAAGACCAGTATGGCCGCAATGATAATCAGGACTATAGGATTTTGAAGCATGGCCCCCATGAGTCCCCCGGTTAAGGCGGCTATCACCCCCAGGATGGAATTGGTCAGGGATAAACCCCCGATGTAAAAAAACCCATGGAGCACCAGTCGACCCTGACCCTGTCCGCTGCGGCCCCCGAAATAGGAAACGGTAATGGGAATAAGCGGATAGACGCAGGGCGTCAGATTCAGGGCGATCCCTCCGGCAAAGATACCGAAAAGAGTCCAGACCATGGCCCAGCCGTATAAAGGACCAGGGGCTTGGGGGGGAGCCGTCCCTTCGGAAAGACCGGCCGGTTTGCTCTCGGTCGGGAACCCTCGCCCCTGCCATTCCGGATACCCATAAGGATCGCGATAAACGTTTTTATATCCCAACTTAACAGCCACCCGGGCTGCCGAGTCACTGCGGACTCAGGTCAACCCGGCTCAGTAAAAAACGATAAACCGGTTCTTGTCCGTCCCCAGGAAAGCCTCCAAGGGCTTCTGTTTTCGCCACCTTGAATACCAGGTGGGTTCAATAGGAAAATTGAAGGCCCCTTTAAGATGCCCGGTTCGGTATTCCCACTCCTGACGGGTATCCACCAGCAGGATACCGGTGGAATCTTTTTGGTAGCGGTCCCATAAATCCTGGGTCTTTATGATCCGGTAACCGCCGGCCTTGGCTTCGGCCAGGACATCCTCCCAGGTGGCCTCTTTCGGGGTCACGGCCCGGTTGGTGAACCAGAGACTTCCGATCACCAGGGCTACAGCCACGATGGCCAATATTATATTTTTACGATTTTCCATGAGCATTCCATTCATTAGAAATGGTCTTGTTTTTCATTCCAAAATCCGCAATCCGCAATCCCAAATGGTGACAAGTTCGTAAAAAATCCGAAAATGCGCACATTCGTCATTCCCGTGAAAACGAAAATCCAGTGTTTTTAGGTAGTTATGAGCCAACTGGATTCCCGCCTTCGCGGGAATGACGAGTTTTTACGAGACCATCAAATGGTTATATCCTTCCTTCCCGTTTTAACTTGGTGATCAGGAAGAGGGTCCCGGATTTGGACAGCCCTAAATCTTCAGCCAGAACTGCCGGATCCTGGGAAGGATTCTTTCCCACTTGCGCAATAATCTCCTCTTCCAATTCCTCCAGCCAGTCTTCAAAAAGGACCAGGATTTCCGGATCAGCCACGGCTTTCAGTTGTTTGGACTGGAAGACCTTATCCACTAAACTCTGGCACATGTGGGTTGGATCGACACCTTCGTCCATGCACTCGGCCAGTCAAAGATGGACCAGGCTGGAAACTTTGTCCGACCCGGCATCTCCTATCAAATCCACCACAAAATCCAGACGAGCCTGCTCATCCAAAAGGGAGAAGAGTTTTTTTATGATACCGGCCATCTCTTTCAAGGCTTCTTTGGGTTCTAAATTATCGACAATCCGTTGCAGAGTTTTTATACTCATGCCATCCTCCTTGGTTAAAATGTCTTCCGGTTGGTTAATAAATCGTTGGCAAGAACCCGCAGGTCTTTTAAAACATTGACTATTCTTTTATCGGCCAATTCGTAGTAAATAAATGGTCCGTTCCTTTCGACCTTGACCAGCAGGGACCTTTTCAGCTCTTTCAGGTGATGAGAAACCAGGGGTTGGGAAATATTAAGCTCTTCCACAATGCGGGATACCGATTCTTTTCCATCCCCCAGGAATAAAAGGATCCGTAAACGGTTCTCATCGGAAAGGCTTTTGGCCAGAAAGGCCACGGTAGAGAAGGCCTCCGCCCATTGGGTCATTATATTCTCTTCTTTGGATACCAATTTTTATCCTCCCCTGTGAAAATCGATCAAGCCGCTTTTTAGATTAATTTATTTATATATAAATATAAGTTTATATATTGTTCTTGTCAACCATTTTTAAAATTTCTTGACTAATTTTTTTATGGGCCTCAGATCCAGCTTGCCGCCTGATTGCGGACTGTTTTCTGCATAAAATAGACAGAAAAGACACCCATTGCCTTTTTATGAGGCCATCCTATTGAAAACAGGAAAATGATAATTAAATTAGATAACATTAACCTATTTTTTTAAGGAGATGTCATGAAAATCAAAGGCAAGTTTATAACATTTTCAATGGCTTTGACCATAATGATTTTGGTTTCAGGGATGGGTCTTACGATTTCGGCTCAGGAAATGAGCAAGGGCAAGGAAATGATGGGTGGCATGATGACGGAGGACATGATAAAAATGATGCAGGAACCGCACAAAGTTTTATCCGGCGGTTCGGTTCAATATCTGGCCATTTTCACCAATCTCCTTCATATCCAAGCCAAACAAAGACGGGATCAGATCGATAAAAATTTCATCAAGAGTGCCTTCGGAGAGATTAAAAGAGCTTATGAAATGGCTGAAAAATTCCAGAATGAGCATGTCAAAACCATGAATGCAGCCATGCAGGAAAAGGTCAAGATGATGATGGCCAGAATGAACAAGAACCTGGGTGGAATAAAAATGCAAATCGATCTCCTGGAAAAAGAGGTCAACAATGGCAACAATCTGGAGGTGATTGCCGCCGGGACAGGTGAAATATTGAAGTATCTTGGAGACTTATATAAGATGAGGCAGGAAATGGGGATGATGCCGATGATGCCCGGGGGACCCATGATGCCGGGAGGACCCATGATGCCCGGGGGAAAGAAATGATAATGGATTTGAAGAATTCCAGCCAGGCCAAAGGAGATCACAGATGGGATTAATCCAAGCGGAAGGTCTTTTCAAAGAATACCAGGCCGGGGAGGTAACGGTCAGCGCCTTAAAGGGATTGACTTTTGAAATCGAACCCGCCTCTTTTGTTGCCTTTATCGGTCCCTCGGGCAGCGGGAAAACCACCTTATTGAACTTGATCGGTTGCCTGGATAAACCGACTAAAGGCAAGCTGATGGTCGTCGATACGGATATTTCCACCCTGGACCGAAAACAGGGGGCGATCTTTCGTGGAAAGCATCTGGGGTTCATCTTTCAGGATTTTAACCTCCTTCCGGTCCTAACGGTGTATGAAAATATAGAATACCCTCTGCTGATGGTCCAAAACCTGCCTCCGGCAGAAAGAGCAAAAAGGGTCATCGCCCTCCTGGAAGCCGTGGGTATGGGGGGACAGAAAGATAAATACCCCGATCAAATTTCCGGGGGACAGAAACAGAGAGTGGCTGTGGCCAGGGCCTTGGTCACCAACCCCAAATTGGTCCTGGCCGATGAGCCGACCGCCAACCTCGACAGTAAAACCGCCTACATGGTTATTGACCTGATGAAAAAAATGCGGGACCAGTTTCAGAGCACCTTTATTTTTTCCACCCATGATCCCAAGATCGTTCAAGAGGCGGAGATCATTTTTACCCTTGAAGACGGAATTCTTAAAGACCGGGCAGTGAAAGGAGGCCATCCCCATGGGTAAGCTTTTCAAAATCGCCATCCGAAACCTTATGCGGTACAAACGAAGGACCTGGCTTACCGCCTCTTTGATTACCATCGGTGTGGTTTTTGTCCTGGTTTTTATTTCGGTTTCCGGTTCTTTTAAAACCATGATCATTGGGCAGATAACCGATTCTATGCTCGGCCATATTCAGATCCATAAGAGCGGCTACGTAGCCTCCATTGATAACCTTCCCTTAAACCTGAATTTGAAAGCCCAGTCCGCTAAAAGCATTGAAGGGGTCCTCCGGCAGTTACCGGAATTGGCCGCCTATTCGCCAAGGATTAAATTTGGAGGCATGTTCAGTAATTTTGTAGAAACGACCAATATCCGCCTTAACGGGATTTATCCCGACAAAGAAGCGAACACCGTTCCCCTCTTTCTCTCCAGGGTCCACACCGGCGCCAAGGTCCTGCAACGTGGAGAAATTTTTATCCCTGAGTTGCTCTCCAGCGGGATGAAGGTCAAGGTCGGGGATGCCGTAGTCATCGTGGCCACCAACCAGGACGGATCGGTGAACGGCAAACAATTTAAAGTAGCCGGTATCTTGGGGTCCGTGACCGGGCCGGGCGGCCGTGACGGCTATGTCCATATCGAAGATGCGGCTGAAATTCTGCGGATGGGGGAGATGGAAGTCAGCGAGATCGCCATTCGCATTAAAGATTTTGACAGGCTCCATTCCGTCAACCAAAAATTGGAAAATCTTTTAACCCAGGAGAAAGACCCGGCAGGAAAACCCTTGATTGAAGTGCATACTTGGGAAAAATTATCTCCTTTTTTTAATATCGCCAAAATGATAGATGTGATGACTTTTTTTATTAAACTGATGCTCATCTCCATTGTCCTGGTGAGTATTATGAATGTTATGGTCATGGCGGTCTATGAGAGGATCCGGGAGATCGGAACCATCGCCGCGATAGGCACCCTGCCCGGAAAGATCCTGTCCATGTTTGTCATAGAAGGATTTTGCCTGGGGGTCCTGGGGACGATTTTAGGGAATATGGTGGGGGCGATCCTGCTTTTTA
The DNA here is from genome assembly GCA_964627515.1 of uncultured Thermodesulfobacteriota bacterium. Taxonomy (GTDB): domain Bacteria; phylum Desulfobacterota; class RBG-13-43-22; order RBG-13-43-22; family RBG-13-43-22; genus RBG-13-43-22. The sequence continues at coordinate 30,044 of CAZVHO010000061.1, forward strand.
TCCTTAACCTTTCCCATCTTCATTTTGACTTTGGCCTGCAAAAAGGCCTGCTACTGACCGTTCATATCGTCCCCGGAGACCTGTTGGTCATATCGGTTATCGTCATTATCGTTTCGATGCTGGCCAGTCTTCAGCCGGCCATCAAGGCCGCCCGAATGGAACCGATTAAAGCCTTGAGGCATGTATGACGAACAGGAGTTACGGGTTACGGGTTGCGCGTTACAAGTTATCGAAGGAAAGCTTATATTTTCTCAACCCGTAACCTGCAACAGAGAAATTTCAAATATCTTTGCTTAAAATAATAGGAGTTTATTATGATGAAAATTGTTCTATCGCTACTGATCATCCTGATGGCAGTTCCGGCCTATGCTATCGACGGGACGCAATTGTTGAAGCAGGTAGATAAAAACATGGCCCCGGAAGCGTATGAGTCTTATCGGAAAATTATCAATATCGAACCTGATGGCCGAAAAAAAGAATTTACCTATTTTACGGTCAAGAAGGGAACCGACAAAA
>CAZVHO010000062.1:0-6430 GCA_964627515.1 uncultured Thermodesulfobacteriota bacterium
AAACTTCAAGATTCAATAAAAGGTGAGACCATGTATCCTATTCCGGAAACCGTAAACAAAGGGCAGGCCGAGCCTCCCCATGTCCTGGTTGTAGAGGATGAATCCAGCGTGGCTAAAGGGCTGGAACTCGTCATGCGTGAAGAGGGTTATAAAGTGGAACTGGCCGATACCGGGCAAAAGGCCCTTGAGAAATTCGCAGCCATGGATTTTGACCTGGTGGTAGCCGACCTCCGGTTGCCCGACATCGATGGACTGGAGGTAATCCAGCGGGTCAAGGAGAACCGGCCGGAAACCAAAATAATCATCATAACCGGCTATCCATCGGTGGCTTCTGCCGTCCAGGCGGTAAAGATGGGGGTGGCGGATTACCTGCGTAAGCCCTTCACCGATGACGAAGTTATGGCCGTAGTGGGGAATGCCCTGAAAGCCAGAAAAAAGGATTCGATGGAATCTCTTATTATTGAAACCCAGGCGGAAAGGCTTATCCAAAGGGATGAGGTTATCCGGGTCCTGGATAAGGCCTCTCAAAATGAAAATTTCTGGCACAACCTGATGGAAGACGGGATGGAAGCGCTGAAGGAATACCAGCTTTCGGCAACCGCCAAAGCCGCCATACTGTCAGGAGATCTGGACTGGATTCGAAAGAATGTGGGGGATCTCTCCGAAGTGCAGCTTTTATCCCTTTACAAACTTCTGGACCGTTAAGACACTCAACCGGGCGACACGAAGCATGAAAATAAAAATTTAGAATCAAATGGTTAAAAGATTTTATTCTGAATTCTGACTCCTGGATTCTGGATTCTTGGTTTCTGACTCCTTCGGGATAGGTACCGGAAGGGAAAAACCCATGCACCTGGTCCATTTTGAGCAATCCCCTTTGCAGGGCCGATTGGATCCAGAGGCCCTCTTGGCCGAGATGCAGGTAAGGTTCGAAGGAAGGGCCGATGAACTTATCCCCATGCTTCAGTGCGTTCAAAAGGCCCTGGGCTTTTTGCCTGAGCAGATCCTTCTGGAGATCGCCCGCCTGACCCGGTTGCCGGCCGCCAGGGTTTTCGGGACGGCTACCTTTTATTCCCAGTTCCGTCTCCAGCCTGTAGGAAAATATATTATCCGGGTTTGCCGGGGGACCGCCTGTCATGTGAAAGGCTCCGGACGGATTCTTGATGACATCCAGGGATACCTCCAGTTGGCCCCTGGCCGGACTACCCAAGACGGCCTTTTTACCCTGGAAACGGTGGCCTGTTTCGGGTCCTGTGCCCTGGCACCCATTTTAGTAATCAATGAAAGGGTTTATGGAAGCACCAATCGATCCAAGGCCTTAAGACTTCTTTCGGATATGCGGGGGGGATAGCATTCAGGGGTCGGGGGTCAGGGAACGGGGGTCGGAGTCGGGGAACGGAGGTCGGGGGTCAGGATGTGACACTAAAATATAGTTTCAAGTTGCAAGTATGAAAACCCTTGAGTCCGGTCCAGGGTTTTCACTTTGAGCTTTGAGCTTTCAGCTTTGAGCTTTAACGGGGAAAGATATGGATTTTAAAATTTTAAAGACCGAAGCGGAAAGGGAATGGAAGGCCTTGCAGAATCTGCAGCAGCCCCTGATACAGATCGGACTGGGGACCTGTGGGAAGGCAGCCGGAGCGGAAGAGGTTTACGTCGCGGCCCAAAAAACGCTTCAACAAATAGGTCAGCCGGGCCGTTTCATGGAAGTGGGGTGTATCGGCATGTGTTACCTCGAACCCCTTCTGGCCGTGCGTAAGCCCCATGGACCATTTGTTTATTTTGGACAACTCACGGCAGAAAAGACCGAGAAGATCCTTGTTTCCTTTCTCCGGGATGATGACCTCCTGAAAGAGTGGGCTGTTTGTACCCTGGGAGAAGAGACGATCGACGGGATTCCCCGTTTCGAGGAACTCCCGATGATCAAACCCCAGATAAGGATTGCTTTACGCAATTGCGGTTTAATAGACCCGGAAGATATCAGACACTATATAGCTCGAGGCGGATACGAAGGACTCCGGAAGGCCCTGTGCATGCAACCGGAAGAGGTGATTCGAGAGATCAAGGCTTCTGGCCTGCGCGGCCGCGGGGGAGCTGGATTTCCCACCGGTCTGAAGTGGGAGTTGGCCGGAAAAGCTCCGGGCCCGACCAAGTATATCATCTGCAATGCCGATGAAGGAGATCCCGGGGCCTTTATGGACCGTTCCCTCCTGGAAGGAGACCCCCATTCGGTTTTGGAAGGGATGCTGATCGGGGCCTACGCCATCGGCTGCCAGGAAGGCTATATCTATATCCGCGCTGAATATCCCCTGGCCATTAAAAGATTGGAGACGGCTATTAAGCAGATGAATCAATATGGCCTGTTGGGGCAAAATATCCTTGGAAGGCCTTTCCGGTTTCAGATCCGGATTAAGGAAGGGGCCGGGGCCTTTGTCTGCGGGGAGGAGACGGCCCTTATGGCCTCCATAGAAGGGGGACGGGGTATGCCGCGGCCCCGGCCTCCTTTTCCGGCCTATCAGGGGCTGTGGGGAAAACCAACCAACATCAATAATGTCGAAACCCTGGCCAATGTCCCGGCCATATTGACCCAGGGTGCCTCCTGGTTTGCCGGCTACGGGACGGAAAAAAGCAAAGGCACCAAAACTTTTTCCCTGGCCGGGAAGGTCAAGCGAACCGGTCTCATTGAGGTCCCGCTGGGTATCCGCCTGGGGGAGATCATCAACGAAATTGGTGGAGGCGTGCCCAAGGGGAAGAAGCTTAAGGCCGTCCAGACCGGGGGACCTTCCGGAGGATGTATCCCCTTCGACCTTTTGGATCTTCCCGTAGATTATGAGTCGTTGACCGAAGCAGGTTCCATTATGGGTTCCGGCGGCATGGTGGTCATGGATGAAGATACCTGCATGGTGGACATCCCGCGATATTTTCTGACTTTCACCTCAGAAGAGTCTTGCGGTAAGTGTCTGCCTTGTCGTCTCGGGACCCGTCAGATGCTGGACATCCTCAATGACATTTGTGCCGGGCAAGGTTACCCGGAGGATATCGCCCTCCTGGAAAATATCAACGAGACCGTCCAGAAAGGCGCCCTGTGCGGACTGGGCCAGACAGCCCCCAACCCGGTCCGGACCACCCTGCGCTACTTCCGTCCGGAATATGAGGCGCACATCGTTAACAAGAAGTGCCCGGCCGGTATCTGTAAGCCCCTGTTTCATTATGAGATCGATGTTGAGAAATGCAACGGCTGCGGGGTTTGTGCCCGTAAGTGTCCGGTCCGGGCGGTTAGGGGTGACAAAAAGAAACCCCATAGCATTGAACAGGACCAGTGCACCAAGTGCGCGACCTGTTACGAGGTGTGTAAATTCCAGGCCGTCTTGGTCTGTTAGGGGGAGGGGCATGATACTGGATACTGGATACTGGATACTGGATTGAAGCAGGAGTAATTCTTGGATTTATCCAGTATCCAGAAACCAGCATCCAGTATCGCCTTTTTCAAGGAGATGGAAACCGTGAAGGAAATCAGCCTCATCGTTGAAGGGCGTAAAGTCAAGGTCCCTGAAGGGGCCAAGGTCCTGGAAGCGATTCAGAAAGCCGGGTATTATGTACCCACTCTGTGTCATGATCCGGCCCTTAAGCCCTTCGGGGCCTGCCGGTTGTGTATCGTCCAGATCGAAGGGATGCGGGGACTGCCCGCTTCCTGTACCACCCCGGTACAGGAAGGCATGGTGGTCCATACGGAAACCCAAGAAATCCAAAGGGTGCGGCGGACCATCGTGGAAATGGCCATTGCCAACCATCCCCAGTCCTGCCTGGTCTGTAATCGTAATCAGGCCTGTGCGCTTCTCCAGGTGGCCCGCTATGTAGGCGTCCAGCAAAGCTCGGTCGAGAGGTTGCGCCGGAGGAAATCGCCCCACCTGCCGGATCTTTCCAATCCGGCCTATGATTTTGATCCCGACAAATGCATCCTCTGCGGGAAATGCGTGCGGACCTGTGACGAAATCGTCGGGGTCGGGGCCATTGATTTTGCCTACCGGGGCTCCCGAACAGTGGTCAGTCCTTTTGGGGCCAAACCTTTGGCCCAGTCCGTCTGCCAGAGTTGCGGGGAGTGCGTGGAACATTGCCCCACCGGGGCCTTAACGGCCAAATCCGCCCTCCCTATGGAAAAGGAAGTCCGGACCATTTGTCCCTATTGTGGCGTAGGCTGTGCCGTCTATCTGGGGGTCCGGGGACAGAATATCGTGCAAGTAAGGGGGGATCCTCAGAGCCCGGTGAACCGGGGAGAACTTTGTGTCAAGGGCCGTTACGGAATAGACTATGTCCATCATCCCGATCGGTTGACCCGGCCTCTGATTCGTAAGGAGGAGATGCCCAAAACAATCTATGCCGATAACCCTGGGAAGGTCTTTCGGGAGGCGGACTGGGACGAAGCACTGGACCTGGTGGCCCGGAAGCTGACCTTGGTCCGTGCCCTTCACGGTCCTGAGGCCATCGGCGTCTTGAGCTCGGCCAAATGCACCAACGAGGACAATTATATCCTGCAAAAATTTGCCAGGGCGGTGTTAGGGACCAACAACGTGGATCATTGCGCCCGCCTTTGCCATGCCTCCACGGTGGCTGCAGCTCTGGCGGCCTTCGGAGACGGGGCCATGAGTAATTCCATTTCCGATATCGATTACGCCGATGTCCTTCTGGTCATAGGCTCCAATACCACCGAATGCCATCCCATCATCGGCCGAAAAATTACCCGGGCTATCAAAAACAAGGGGACAAAATTGATCGTGGCCGACCCCCGGGCCATTGAACTGAGCGAACTGGCCGAAGTCTATCTGGCCCATTTACCGGGCACGGATGTGGCCCTGCTGAATGGAATCATGCGGGAAATCGTTGAGGCCGGTCTCCTTGATCGGGCTTTCATAGCCGGCAGGTGTGAGGAATTCGAGCCTTTTCTTCAGTCGCTGGACCCCTACGACCTGAAAACCGTGGAACGAATTACCGGTGTGTCCGGAGAGAAAATCAGGCAATGTGCCCGGCTTTTCGGCCAAGCCGAAAAGGCCATGGTCCTTTATGGCATGGGGATTACCCAGCACACTACCGGCACTGACAATGTCAAAACCATCGCCAATCTGTTAATGCTTACCGGAAATCTGGGCCGCCCGGGAACCGGTTTTGCCCCCCTTCGGGGACAGAACAATGTCCAGGGCGCCTGCGATATGGGGGCCTTGCCAGTGGTTTATCCGGGATACCAGCGGGTGGATAATCCGACGGTCCGGAAAAAATTTGAAAGGGCCTGGGGAAAGGCCTTAAACGAAAAACCGGGACTGACGGTGACGGAAATGTTTCAGGCCGCCCATGATGGGGAGTTTAAAGCCCTTTACGTCATGGGAGAGAATCCCATGCTCAGTGAACCGGATCTGAATCAGGCCAAAGAAGCCCTGGCCAGGCTGGAGCTATTGGTCGTTCAAGACATCTTTTTAACTGAAACGGCCCAATTGGCTGATGTGGTCTTTCCCGCCGCCAGCTTTGCCGAAAAAGACGGGACCTTCACCAATACGGAGCGGCGGGTGCAATTGGTCCGCCGGGCCATTGATCCGCCGGGGGAAGCCCGAGAAGATTGGAAAATCCTGGCCGAGATCTCCGGGCGTCTGGGTTATCCCATGCACTATCCTTCCAGCGGTCAGATCATGGCAGAGATTGCCCGACTCACCCCGATCTATGGGGGGATTTATTATGACCGGCTTCCCGGTCCGGGCCTTCAATGGCCTTGCTGGGACGGGGAACACCCCGGCACACCCATGCTGCATAAAGGGGAATTTACCAGGGGACGGGGGAAATTTCATGTGGTCCATGACAGACCGCCGGCCGAATTACCCACCGCCGCCTATCCCCTGCTGCTGACAACCGGCCGGATCCTGGAGCATTGGCATACCGGAAGCATGAGCCATCGCTCACGGGTTCTGGAAACCCTGGCCCCGGAAAGCCGGGTCGAGATCAATACCCAGGATGCCCTTCGTTTGGGTATTGAAGAGGGAGACCTGATCTCCCTCTCCTCCCGCCGGGGAGAGATCCAGACCAGGGTCAGGAAAACCGACCGGGTCAGGCCAGGCCAGGCCTTTATGGCCTTTCACTGGAAGGATGCCCCGGCCAACCGCCTGACCAACCCGGTCTTTGATCCTCAGGCCAAGATACCGGAATTTAAGGTGTCTTCGGTAAAGGCCGTCCTGACCGTTTTAGAGAGGGCCGCCGAAGATAATAAATTTCTGACCGCCCTGTCTGAAAACCCGGTGGGGGTCCTGGCCTCTTATGATTTGACATCCGAACATCGGCAGGCCCTGGTCGATGGCGACATGGTTTCCATTGAAAAATGGCTCGGTCCTTTGGAAGAAAGGCTTCAAGTCTGGCTAAAGGCCCGCCTCAAACAGGAAAATTTTTAGTGAGTTGT
>CAZVHO010000062.1:6530-8723 GCA_964627515.1 uncultured Thermodesulfobacteriota bacterium
ATTTTCTTGAAAAACCTGGATTCCCGATAAAGACGTTCGGGAATGACGAAAAAAGTGGCGCTGTGGTGATAAGTTGCTGATCACAAGTATGACACGAAAATAAGTTCGGAGCAAACCATTTTCATGTGGCTTTTTGCCTATAGCCGGCTTCAGGCGAGCAGAAGATTTAGTTTTATCCCATAGAATAGCGAGGTCATAGTTACCATTCACCAAAACCCATCATCTCTTTCCGGTGCTCTCGAACCCAATTATCCTCCCTCCTCACGGGCCTGGTTGGTCTGGGGCCTGGGAGCGGCGTTATATCTGATAGGCTTTTATTTAAGAGTGGCTCCGGCGGTCATTACGGATAAATTGATGGCTGATTTTCAGATCGGCGCCGCGGCCCTGGGAAATCTTTCGGCCTTTTATTATTACAGTTATGTGGCCATGCAGATCCCCACCGGGGCCTTGGTCGATTCCTGGGGGGCCAGACGGCTGTTGACTTCAGGGGCCGTGGTGACCTTCCTGGGCACGCTTCTTTTTGGACTGGCCCCGACCATTTTCTGGGCTAATGTAAGCCGTCTCTTGATCGGGGGTGCGGTGGCCGTGGCCTTTGTGGCCATGCTTAAATTGGCCATCCATTGGTTTCCAGCCCGCCGCTTTGCCATGATTTCAGGGATGGCCCTTTTTTGCGGACTGGTGGGGGCCATATCGGCCGGGGTTCCTCTGAGGGCCTTGGTTGATCTTTTTGGGTGGAGGGCCGTGATGGTCGGTTCGGCCTCGATCTCTTTTCTGATCGCCATAGCCACTTGGGCCTTTGTCCGGGATGATCCCCAAGAACTCGGTTACACCACTTATGCTCCCGCCTTGGCGGTTTCGACCGGAAACCTGCCCCGTCCAGGATTTTCAAAGGCCCTTCGAGAAATCTTCCGTCATAAAAATGCCTGGCTGCTGATTACTATTCCCAGCGGAGTAGTGGGTCCGGTTTTGGCCTTTGCCGGGCTCTGGGGTGTCCCTTTCCTGACGACCCACTATCGACTGCCACCAACCCAGGCCGCGGCCGCGACCTCGTCCCTTCTGCTGGCCTGGGCTTTGGGGGGCCCGGTGTTGGGGGCCTTCTCCGACCGAATCCGGAAAAGGAAACCCATCTACGCCGTGGGATGCACCATGGCTTTGATAGGCTGGGCCACTGTCTTATTCCATCCCCATCTTCCTTTTGTCTTTTTGATGACTTTATTTGTCCTGATCGGTTTTTCGTCCGGATGTATGATCATCGGATTTGCCTTTCTTAAAGAATCGGTCTCCCCGCCTTATGCCGGGACCGTCTCGGGCATAGGCAACCTGGGGGTCATGATCGGCCCCATGGTCCTCCAGCCGGCCATCGGTTGGGTCCTGGATAGACATTGGCAAGGGGAAATCATCAATGGGGTCAGGATTTATGGCTTGCAGGCCTATCAAAAAGGATTCCTGTTGATGTTGGCCTGGTCCCTGCTGGCTGCAATTTTGATCTTATTTACCAGGGAAACGAACTGCCGGCAGATGAATGGTGGACAACCCTGAAAAAAGACCCCCGACCCTGACCTTCAAAAAGTGAAGCCTCTTTAAAAGTTATCTGAAAGTGAAGGGGGCAAGTCTATCTTTCCCCTTGACCCCGTCTTCTCCTTATTTTATACTCCTCCCATCAATAGGATCTTCTATAATCTTATGCTTCGAAAGGTTACCGTATATGGAATCCAAGTTGAAGGGTTTGAACATCTTAATCGTTGACGATGAACCGGATATTTTGAGCGTCCTGGAGGAAGAGATCAAGGACGCCTGCCCCAACTGCCGGGTCATCAAGGCCGAAACCTATGAATGGGCCGTGAACTTACTGAACTCAACCCCCTACGACCTGGTCATCCTGGATATCATGGGAGTTCGGGGTTTCGATCTTTTGGAACAGGCCGTACGCCTGAAATATAAAGTGATCATGCTGACCGCCCATGCCCTGTCCCCTGAGAACCTGCGTAAGGCCATTGAGATGGGTGCCCGCTCCTATTTGCCTAAAGAACAAATCGGTGCAATCATCCCTTTTCTGGAAGATGTTCTCTCCCAAGAGCCCCTTCCTACCTGGCGACGGCTGTTTGAAAAGTTAGGGGGTTTCTTCAACCGGCGCTTCGGCAGCGACTGGCAGCAGAAAGACGATAAATTCTGGAAGGAATTCAATGAAAAGCT
>CAZVHO010000062.1:8823-30242 GCA_964627515.1 uncultured Thermodesulfobacteriota bacterium
AAATTATGGCCGGCGAATCCCGCCTTCGCAAAACCAGAAATATAGGCATCATGGCCCATATCGATGCCGGCAAGACCACTCTGACCGAGAGGATCCTTTATTACACCGGCCGGTCACATAAGATGGGAGAGGTCCATGACGGCGAGGCCGTTATGGACTGGATGCCCGAGGAACAGGAAAGAGGGATTACTATTACCTCGGCGGTTACCACCTGTCAATGGCTGAGCCATACCCTAAATCTCATCGATACCCCGGGGCATGTCGATTTCACTATTGAAGTAGAGCGTTCCTTACGCATCCTGGATGGTGTGGTCGCTGTTTTTTGTGCCGTCGGGGGGGTCGAACCCCAATCCGAGACCGTTTGGCATCAGGCCGACAGATACCATGTACCCAAGATCGCTTTCATCAATAAAATGGATCGCATCGGTGCCGATTTTAATAACACCGTTAACCAGATCAAAGAAAAATTAGGGGCCCGTCCATTGATCCTCCATTTGCCCTGGGGACGGGAGGATGGATTTCGGGGGACCATCGATGTATTGAATATGAAGGGGATTATCTGGCGGGAAGAAACCCTGGGTATGGAGTACGAAGCGGTCGAAATACCCGAGGACCTTAAGGACGAGGCCCTGTTTCACCGGGAACAATTAGTGGAGACCTTGGCCGACTTAGACGACGGCCTTATGGAAATGTATTTAGGCGGTCAGGAAATCCCTTTGCCTGACCTGTTGGCCGTTATCCGCAAAGGCACCGTCGACCTGAAAATCGTCCCTCTTTACTGCGGGACAGCCCTGCGAAACAAAGGGGTCCAACCTTTATTGGACGGTATCGTCCACTTTCTTCCTAATCCGATGGATATCCCTTCGGTTGCGGGACAAAATCCGATCAGCAAAAAAATGGAAACCCGCCCGGCCTCCGACGATGCCCCTTTTTCCGGCCTGGCCTTTAAAATCGCTATGGACCAGGGGAGGAAATTGACTTATCTGCGCATCTATTCCGGGATTCTGAATGTGGGTCAGGAGATTTTAAACCCTACAAAAAATATCCAGGAACGCGTCGCCCGGATGCTGCGCATCCATGCCAACAAGCGGGAACGGATTGAGCAGGCCCGGGCCGGAGATATCATCGGTCTCATGGGGCTTAAAAACACCACCACCGGGGACAGCCTGACCGATCTCGATCATCCGATTATCCTTGAGGCCATAGACATCTATGAACCGGTTATTTCCCTGGCCATCGAGCCCAAGACCGTCGGCCAGCAGGAAAAGATTATTAATGTCCTTGAAAAAATTTCCGAAGAAGACCCCACCTTCCGCTTCAAATATGATGATGATTCGGGTCAGACCATCATTTCCGGTATGGGAGAATTACACCTCGAGGTTTTACTGCATCGCATGGAGCGGGAATATAATCTGTCGGTGAATATCGGCAAACCCCAGGTGGTTTATCGGGAGACCATCTCCGAAGCGGTGGAAATGGAAGAAACCTTTGATCGTGAATTGGGGGGCACCCGCCATCAAGCCCAGGTCAGATTGCATTTAATTCCCAATACCCGAGGGGAAGGAAATTTATTCCTCAATCTGGTCCCGGAAAACAACCTGCCCCAGCCACTGATTGAAGCCATCAAATCTTCCATAAACGAAGCCTTTACCTCCGGGGTCCTGTCCGGTTATCCGGTCACCGACGTCAAGGTCATTCTGGAGTCGGCCCGGACCATGGAGAGTCAACCCTCTGAAATGGCCTTTCGGGTAGCGGCTTCCATGGCCTTTAGAAACGGCTGCCTGAAAGCCTCACCAGTGCTTTTGGAGCCGGTCATGAAATTGGAAATCATCGTCCCCGATGAATTCCTGGGCGAAGTCATCGGTGATATCAACGCCCGGAAAGGTAAAATCGAACAAATCTTTCCCCGGAAAAGAGTGCAACAGGTTCAAGCCACGGCCCCCTTGTCCCAACTGTTCGGCTATTCCACGGTTCTTCGTTCGTCCAGCCAGGGCCGGGCGACCTTCACCATGCAATTTTCCCACTATAACAAGGTCGCCTCTCCTTCTTCCTCAGGGTTTCAGAAATAGCAATCCCGGTAAACTCTCAGGCCCCCAAGGGGCGTCACGGAACATGAACTTATTGATTTTATTATACTTATTTTTGTCTTGAAAAATATTTAATATTCTTTAATAATTGCAATCGGATTCAGAGAATATTCAGGGTTTTTTGAGGTGAAAATTATGAGGAGAGCACTGGCACAAAGAACCGGGTTTTACGAGGTCTGGAGCAAAGTTGTCTCCGGGGGGAGTGTTCATGAAGTACCGGTAAACATCCGGTCATCCTGGGAACGGTGTTTGAATGCCCGCGTCAATCCTCGAAAAGAGCCCGCTCTGATGCGGATAGATCAGGTCGCGATCCGCAAACGCATCGATGAACAGTCGGATCTCCATCAAATCCTTAAGACCCATCATAAAAATATAGAGGAATTTTTCTCCTTTTTGCCGATAGGCATCTTCTTTGCCGATAAAGACGGCTACGTCCTGTCTTTCGCCGGCGACGAGAAGATCTTCAAGCGAATGGAGGAGAGTTCACAAACAGCCATCATCGGCAGCTCTATTAAAGAAGAGATTATCGGGACCACGGCCCCGGGCATTTGCTTAGAAGAGAACCGTTTTGCCGCCGTTAATGCCGAAGAACATTTCATTCAGGACATCCACTGGGCCAGTTGCATTGCCAGCCCTATCTTTGATGGGGAAAAGAACCTTTTAGGGGCCCTGGATTTTACGGTTGCCTGGACGGACACGGAAAAATTAAGGCATCTTATCCCCATTTTGTTTAACACGGCCAATTCCATCCAGTTCGAGCTCTCCATAAAAAAGAAATTAGACCAACTGGAACTCTTTCATTCTTATTATCATTCCACCTTTGATTATTCCCGCAGTATCCTGGTGATGGTCAATACCAGGGGAGAAATCATCGATCTGAACCAGCAGGCCAAAGAGTTCTTTAAAGTCAATGCCCAGGGAATTAAGAACAGGGATGTCAGGACCCTCCTGGGGGATAAGAGCAAAATCGAACTCCTGTTCAAAGAGTCGGGAGGAAAGATATCCTTGGGCGGCAGGAATTCAGATTTTTTGGTTATCGATTCCATACCGCTTTTCGATCCGGCCGGGCAAGAGATGGCCTTTTTGCTGAAATTCGAAAAAGAGAAAGTGTTCAAGACCATCCCTGAAAGGGTACCCAGGATGACCAGGTATACTTTCAGAAACATCATCGGGAGCAGTCCTCAGATTATACAGGTGGTGGATAGGGCCAAAAGGGCGGCCAAAACAGGATCTACGATCTTGATTGAAGGGGAAACGGGAACCGGGAAAGAGCTGTTTGCCCAGGCGATTCATAGTGAAAGCCCTCAAGGGGGCGGTCCTTTTATTGCCCTGAATTGTGCGGCCATCCCCCATGACCTGATTGAGAGTGAGTTGTTCGGTTATGAAAAAGGGGCCTATACCGGTGCCCGGCAGGATGGAAATACAGGAAAGTTTGAACTGGCCAACGGGGGAACGATCTTCCTGGATGAAATTCACCTGATGGACCTATCGGCCCAGACGAAATTATTAAGGGTGATCGAAGAGCGCCGGCTGACCAGGATCGGCGGGAAATATGCCATCCCCTTAAATATCCGCATTATTGTCGCCAGTTCGGTGGACCTTAAAAAAGAAATGGAAAAAGGTCTTTTTACCCCGGCCCTTTTTTTCAGAATCAATGTCGTAAAGCTTTCCATTCCCAGCCTGAGGGAAAGGAAAGAAGACATCCCCATGCTGATCGATTACCTGATCGGCGAGATGAACCAGAAGTTTAATCGGTCCATAACGGGGGTAGATCCGGAGGCTTTAGAAATTTTAGGCCAATCTTCATGGCCGGGAAATGTCCGTGAGCTGAAAAATTGCCTGGAGAGTGCCTATAATTTCTGCACCGGAAAGACCATTGGCCTGACGGATGTGGCTGACCATATCTCTTTTGAATCGGAGCCGGAAGCCGTCACAGGGCAAACCATGGAAGCGATCACCAGGGAGGTGTTGATCGGATCACTCAATCGTCTTGGCACCGTAAAAGAAGCGGCCAATTCTTTAGGTATTCCTTTAAGTACTTTTTACAGAAAAATGAAGGAATTTGGTTTTAACCGTCAACAAATTTTTAAACCCGGCACTCGTCTTTAATTTAATGGTATAGGAATTTCCTTTTTTGTCTCGCAAAGGCGCAAGGAGATTCAAGACTATGACAGTGCTTTGTTTTAATAATTTTTTGCGTCTTCGCGTGAGATGTTTTTGGAGTCCGCCCGAAGGGCGCTAAGTACTCAGTTTACTAAAATGGGAATAAATTCTCAATTTAGCAAACGGCAAGAATCCCTTTTTTTCCCAATCCAGATCCCGGAATTATTTTCTATTTAAAATTGATGCATTCGTAAAAAGTCCAGAAGAGCCCATTTTCGTCATTCCCGTGGAAACGGGAATCCAGTGTTATTAATAAGTTATGATTAGCCTGGATTCCCGCCTGCGCGGGAATGACGAGTTTTTTCCTAGTCATCAAAATTAAACCGTTATATTAGTGACTTAGGAATAAAATTCTATTCAAATTGGATAGAATTTTTCAAATTTGGTTCCGGCTTGTCCGGGTTAGGAGAGGGAAAGGGTTTTTTTGGCACTTATCTTGCTTTTTTATAATTTATTTTATCCGGAGCATAATGAAATTATGGAGGTGAATTATGGAAAAGCAGCAAGAGAAGGTGGCGGCAGCAGGAAAGAGAGAAGCCAGATTCCAAAAGTGGCTTTCGGCCGAAGGTATTCAGTTCGATAGTCCTCAAGCCGAGACCACCTACAAAGCGGCCATAGAGCGGTTTAAGAATATAGCCCTCCTGGAAAAGGTTCCCGACCGGGTGCCGGTCATGGCCCTGGGCACCTTCATGCAGACCCAGGTATATGGCGTCACGCCCTATGAAGCTATGTACGACGTGGACAAGATGCTCGCCACCCAGCTTAAGTTCCTTGATGACTTCAAACCGGATTACGGCGGGGCCCCGGCCTTGATCGGTTGCGGCAAGATCTTCGAGATCCTCGGCTACAAGCAGTACAAATGGCCCGGATATAACCTGCCGAAGGAATCGGGTTATCAATATGTAGAAGGCGAGTATATGATGGCCGATGAGTATGACGCCCTCATCGATGATCCAACGGATTTCTGGCTCAGGACTTATATGCCTCGAGCCTTCGGGGCCTTGGAGCCTTTGAAAATGCTTTCCCCCTTCACCGACATGTGGGAGATGGTCCTCGTCTCCGTGCAGATGATTCCTTTCGGCATACCGCCGGTTCAAAGTGCCTTGAAAGCCTTGTTAGATGCAGGAAATGAGGCGATGTCGTGGATCCAGAAGGTCGGCGCTTTCGACATGAAAGCCAAGAGTCTGGGTTTTCCCCCTATCTGGGGCGGCGCCTCAAAGGCCCCCTTCGATATCCTGGCCGATACCCTGAGGGGTACACGGGCCATCATGCTTGACATGTACCGGCAGCCGGACAAACTTGAAAAAGCACTCGAAAGGATCACGCCCCTGGCCATCAAGCAGGGCATCAACGGTGCGAACATGAGCGGGGTTCCAACCGTGTTTATGCCGCTCCACAAAGGAGCCGACGGGTTCATGTCCGATGCTCAGTTTAAAAGGTTCTACTGGCCTTCCCTGAAAGCCGTCATCCTCGGGCTGGCTGAAGAGGGCATCGTCGCCTTCCCCTTCTGCGAGGGCAGCTATAATAAGCGCCTGGAGTATCTTAAAGAGCTCCCCAAGGCCTCCAGCTTCTGGCTCTTCGACCGCACCGATCTGGTCAAGGTCAAGGAAGCCGTCGAGGGCAAAATAGGAATCGGTGGGAATGTTCCTTCCGGCTTGATCCTCACCGGCACCCCGGAGGCGGTCAAGGCCTACTGCAAGAATCTCATCGATACGGTCGGCAAGGGCGGCGGCTACATGATGTCCTGGGGAACCGCTATGGATGAGGGGAAGGCAGACACCATGCACGCCATGATAGATTTCACGAAAGAATACGGGGTCTACCGGGAAGGATGCCGCCGCGGCAGTTAATCTCTGTAAGCAATGGATAGCAGGGTAATCATCATGAAGGCTCCTGAAGATTTTATCTGGAAACACTGATCCCTGCTTTTACCAAAATGAGAAACGATTTTCAAATGGGTCAAACTATAAGAAAGCCTTTTTTGTCCGGGCCCAGGCCACGACATTATTTTGCCTATTAAATTAATAGTGTTATATCCAAAGAGGTACAGAGTTTTATATTGGCACCGGTCTTGCTTATTTCTATTTTTTTCATTGCATCTTTAAATCTTAAGGAGGGTCGCCATGAAAATAAAAGCTGCGGTTGTTCGCGAAAAGGGAGGTCCCTTCAGAATCGAAGAGGTGGAACTCGATGATCCCAGGGAAGAGGAGGTGTTGGTCCGTATCGTCGGCTCCGGGGTCTGTCACACGGATCTCGTGGCCAGGGATCAATATATGCCCGTCCCGCTTCCTGGGGTGTTCGGGCATGAAGGCTCGGGGGTCGTGGAGAAAGTCGGCGGGCGGGTCACCAAAGTAAAACCCGGTGACCACGTGGCCATGAGCTACCTTTCCTGTGGTCTTTGCGTCTCCTGCAGGAAGGGTCGACCCAGTCATTGCCTCGACTTTCTTCCGTCTAACTTCGCCGGGGTCCGGGCCGATGGGTCATCGACCATGAGAAAAAATGGCCAGCCCATCTACGGTTCCTTCTTCAACCAATCCTCCTTTGCCTCCCATGCCCTGGCGACCGAGCGGAATGTGGTCAAGGTGCCCAAAGATGTTCCTTTGGAATTGCTGGGACCTCTGGGGTGCGGCCTTCAGACCGGTGCCGGTGGGGTCATGAACAGCCTCCGGCCCGAGGTTGGTTCTTCCATCGCCGTCTTTGGCGCCGGTTCAGTCGGTCAGAGCGCCATCCTGGCGGCAGTCGCCGTGGGTTGCACCACGATTATCGCTGTGGATGTCAAACCGGAGCGACTCAGAATAGCTCAAGAGTTCGGGGCCACCCATAGTATCAACTCGTCGGAGACGGACTCTGTGGCCGAGATCAGGAGAATCACCGGTCATGGCGTAGAATACTCCCTTGAGTGCACCGGTATGCCTCAGGTTTTTCGCCAGGCCGTGGATGCCCTCATGATGGGCGGGGTTTGCGGCCTCATTGGCGTGGCCCCTCCCGGTGTGGAGGCGGGTCTCGAAATGCAAACCATCCTCAACGCCCGGACCATCAAGGGCATTGTAGAAGGCGATTCGAACCCGGACCTCTTTATCCCGAAGCTCATCGATCTCTATAAGCTGGGTCGTTTCCCTTTCGATCGGATGATGACCTTCTATTCGTTAGACCAGATCAACCAGGCCGCCGAGGATTCGGAAACGGGAAAGGTACTCAAGGCCGTCGTACGCCCGTAGTCAGAATTCATAATGAGGGTGAGTATTAACCCCTCATGCCCCAAGAGCACCACGAAGAATGAAAATAAGAATCTATATTTAAGGAGGCAGATATGAAGTTTATCCGAGTCAACATGAGCAACCAGGCGATCAATACGGAGGAAGTACCGGAACAATACCTGGGTCTTGGCGGAAGAGGTCTTACCTCGATCCTGATCAATGCCGAGGTGCCGCCCAAGTGTGACCCCTTGGGCCCGGAAAACAAACTGATTATCGCCCCGGGATCTTTGAGTGGCACCCTGTTGATCAATACCAGCCGCCTATCCATCGGCGCCAAAAGCCCCCTTACGGGTGGCATCAAGGAGAGCAATGCCGGGGGTACCATTGCCGATGCCCTGGGGCGGTTAGGGGTTACGGCCATCATCGTTGAGGGCCAGGCCCCGGATGGTGAACTCAGCCTGCTCAAACTGGATAAAAACGGCGACATCCGTCTGTCTTCGGCCCAAGAGTATAAAGGGCTGAGGACCTATGCCCTTACGGAAAAGCTGCTTAAGCAGTATGGGGAGAAGAATGCCATTATCTGTATCGGACCGGCCGGCGAATACCGGCTGGCCAGCGCTTCCATCCAATCATCGGATGTGGACGGACGACCCTGCCGGGCTGCCGGCCGCGGGGGATTGGGCGCGGTCATGGGCGCCAAGGGTCTTAAGGCCGTCATCGTCGAGCAGGGCGGGAAATCGGCCGACGCCATCGCCGATCCCGAGGCCTTTAAGGAGGCGGCCAGGATTGTGGCCAAGGTGGTGAAGGCCAATCCCATGAGCGGAGGCATGATGCCGGCCCTGGGCACCGCCGGTCTGGTGGCGCCGGTCAATGCCCTGGGCGCTTTCCCCTCCTACAACGCCCGGAAAGGGGTGCTGGAAGGCTGGGAGAAGATCAGCGGAGAGGCCATGGCTGAGATGATCTCCAAACGGGGAGGAAAAACCACCCATATGGGATGCGCCCAGTGCATCGTCCATTGCTCCAATGAGTTTGTGGATGAGCAGGGGAAATATGTCACCAGTTCTCTGGAGTATGAAACGATCTGGTCCCTGGGCGGCATGACCGGTGTGGCCGATTTGGATATTATCGCCAGGCTCGATTTCCTCTGCGATGACATCGGCGTGGATACCATGAATACGGGGATTGCCGTGGCTGTGGCCATGGATGCCGGGTACCGGAAGTTCGGCGATGGGCAGGCCGTTATCGAGATGGTGGAGGAAATTGCCCGCGGCACGGAGATGGGAAAGATCATCGGCAGCGGTCCTGCGGCCGTGGGCGAGCATTTTAACAATCCCCGCATCCCGGCGGTCAAAGGTCAGGGTGTGGCCGCCTATGATCCCCGGGCCATGCAGGGTAACGGCGTGACTTATGCCACCAGCCCCATGGGTGCCGATCATACGGCCGGGAACCTGGTGGGAGAATACCTTACCGGGGCACTCGATCCATTGAAGCCGGAGGGCCAGGTCGAGACCTCCAGAAATCTCCAGATCGGTATGGCCGCCATTGATTGCACGGGTCTGTGCTTTATGGCCGCCGTGGCCCTGGTGGAGGGTGAAGGGGCTGAGGCCTTTCTGAAAACGATCAATGCCAAATTCGGCACCCAGTTTGGACCGGAAGACATCCCGGTCCTGGGAATCCGGGTGCTGAAAGCCGAGCGGGAATTCAACCGAAAAGCCGGATTTACGGAAAAAGATGACCGACTGCCCCGGTTCTATTACGAAGAACCCCTTCCCCCGCATAACCAGGTCTTTCTCATCAGTGATCAGGCCATGGACAGTACCTTTGATTTCTGAGGGCAAGGGATAAAACGGAAGGAGGTGGCGAAAGGGCACACAGTACGCATTTGAAGAAACCAGATACACCCGAAAAACGGTTATAGACAGTATGATGACGGCCAAGGAGTCCGATCAGGATTCATGGGGAACATTATTATCACATTATTAAGGAGGGGATAACATGAAATATCTTAAACAGGCAGTTTATACCATTGTGCTGATTTCACTGGTCATATTTCCATTAACAGCCTTCTCGGCGCCGAAAGCCAAGGACAAGATCGTTGTCGGCATGTCAAGACCTCTTTCCGGCTGGATGGCCCAGATCGGAGACTCGGCCTTCAGACCGGTCTATGAGACCTGGGTTAAAGAGGTCAATGCCCAGGGCGGGATCTTCGTCAAGGCATACAACAAGAAACTGCCCATAGAGTTGAAGATCTATGATGACAAAAGTGATGTGGGCACCATGACCAGGCTGACGGAGAAACTGATCCTCCAGGACAAGGTCGACTTCCTCTGGCCGGCCTGCGGTACCGCCTTTCTCTTTGCCCAGGCCCCGATAGCCAATAAGTACAACAAAATACTCCTATCGGCGGAAGGCGGGGCCACAAGCATCAGGGACATGATTGCCAGCCTGCCCTATCTCTTCATCTCCTTGAGTTTCTCCGACTGGTACCAGATACCGGTACTGGCCGACCTTCTGGCCGATAAGGGCGCCAAGACGGCTTACATTATCTCCATGGCTGACCTTTTCGGCATCGAGTATACCGGTGTGGCGGGCATTGAGCTGCCCAAGAAGGGGATCAGTATCGTCGGGATGAAGAGCGTGCCGCCGGACATCAAAGATCTCTCGTCCATATTAAAAGAGGCCCAGGCAACCAAGGCCGACGCCCTGCTGGTTCTCGCTTATCCCGACGCGGTCATACTGGCCACCAAGCAGTGTATGGAACTCGGCTATAACCCAAAGGTCTTCCTGGGCGGCCCCGGGGTCAACTTCGGTTTCTATCATGCCATATTCGGTCCGGCCACCGATGGCGTGCTGGGCTTTTCCATGGCCAGCAAGAAGACCTCTCCCGCCATGAAGGCGCTTTTCGAGAAGCTCTATAAAGGCAAGCCCGAGGCGGTCCACGACTATTGGGGGCACCCGCTCTATTGGGCCGCCCTGGAATTCTGGAAGCAGGCTATCGAGAAGGCCGGGACCCTCGACAACAAGAAGATACGGGAAGTCATGGCCAAGGAGACCTTCAACACGATTCTTGGACCGACACGCTTTGTAAAGGGTTTTCTGGACAAGGAATCCCACACTGGGGAGATCGGCCAGTGGCAGAAGGGAGAATTCGAGGTCGTAGGCCCAAAGAACAAGGCCACGGCTCCCATGATCTTTCCCAAGCCGAATTGGCCGGCCCCTGCACCGGCAAAGAAGTAGGAAGATTAGGGTGGAAATAGGTCTTATAGGACTTATAGGACCTATTTTCGCCACCCTGATAATGGCACTTCTACCATTCTGGCCTTGCTGTGCCTGGCCAATAAAAACTTAGGAACCGACCTTTATGATTGTGTCAATCCTTGACGTGGTGGTTGCCGGCTTGTTGTTGGGCGGGATCTACGCCTTGATCTCCGTGGGCTTGAGTCTTCAGTACGGCGTCGCCCGGGTCCTCAACGTCGCCCATGGGGAGTTCATGATGCTCGGGGCCTTAGCCACGTGGTCTCTGAACCAGGCCTTCGGGCTGAACCCTCTGATTGCCATGGCCTTATGCGGCCCTGTTGCCTTCTGCGTGGGCTACGCGCTCCACAGAACCCTGTTCAAGCGGCTGCGGACCTCATCGCCCTCCCTGGCTGTCTTTGAGGGCAATTCGATGCTCGCCTCTTTCGGCCTCCTCTTTATCATTCAGAACTTAGCCTCCATAGCCTGGGGCACCGAGATCAGGGCCTATACCTATCTGGCCTACCCGGTCAATGTATTCGGGGCCCTCTTCGCGGCCAATCGCCTGGTGACCCTGGCCTTCGCCGTGGTCATAGGGGTGGTCTTCTATCTCTTCCTGGTTCGCAGCCGACTGGGAAAGGCGATCAGGGCAGCGGCCCAGGACCCGACAATCGCCGGATTGATGGGCGTTAACATCAACCAGGTGCTGGCTTTATGCTTTGGCTTTGGCGCCATGATGGCCGGCCTGGCCGGCCTGCTGGTGAGCATGTCCTATCCTATTCATACGACCATGGGTCTCGAATACACGATTATCACCATCATCGTGGTCGTCCTGGGCGGGCTGGGCAGTATCCCCGGCAGTTTCATCGGAGGATTCGTGCTGGGGCTTATCGGCAGTATCGTCACCAAGATAGAGCCGGGCCTGTCTTTGGCGGCCTATTACCTGCTCTTCATGCTCCTGCTCTGGATAAAACCCACCGGAATTATGGGGAAGTAGCAATATGAACACACCCTCGATTATTCTTAAGAATCTGGTTTCATGGGGATTGGCTGTCCTGATCCTCTTCGCCCTGGCTTTACTGCCCCTTTACGGGTCCGAATACACGATCATTCTGGTGACCGCCATCATCATGTATGTCGCCTTGACGGTAGCCTGGGTGCTGTTTTCCGGTCCCACGGGCAACATCTCGCTGGCGCCGGCGGCCTTTCTCGGGATCGGCATTTATACTTCTGCCGTACTGGGAAAGGTTCTTCCTCTGCCGGGAGTAATCGTGGCCGGCGCCCTGGCCAGTGGCGGTCTCGCTCTGCTGGTCGGCGCTTTGACCCTGAGACTGAAAGGCATCTATTTTTCCATATTTACTTTCGGCCTGGTCGTGCTTATCCAACAGCTCATCTTGTGGTACGAAGTGCGGCTGACGCACACCCGGGGTAGATTCGTCATCGTCATAGACAATATGACCATCTTCTACGTCATGCTCGCCATCCTCGCGGTATTGGTGCTCACGGCCTTCCTGATCCGGGAGTCGAAATTTGGTTTGGCCCTGAAGAGCATCGGCGAGGACGACGAAGCCGCGGCCCATAGCGGCGTCAACGTGACCGTTCTCAAAACAATCATGTTTGGCGTGAGCGCCTTTTTTATGGGGGCGACGGGGGCCATCATGGCGACTAAATGGACCTACATCGACCCCTACATCGCCTTCAATCCGCTCTTTTCTTTTATGCCTGTTTTGATGGCCATTTTCGGCGGCATGGGGACGTTCTACGGCCCCATATTGGGGGCGGCCATTTTTGCCTATATAGAGGAAGTGCTTATAACCGAGTTCCCTTATTACTACATGCTCATTTTCGGTATCATCCTGGTTGTGGCCATATTGTATCTGCCCGGCGGGTTGGTAGGTTTGGTACAAAAGTGGAGGAAAGGAGGCCCGGCTTAAGCACTATGCGAATCCTTGAAGGAAAGGGAGTAACCAAGTCTTTTGGGGGGTTGGCCGCCATATCGAAGGTCGACTTTCATGTCGACCGGGGCGAAATCGTTGGGCTGATCGGTCCCAACGGGGCCGGCAAGACAACGCTGTTCAACCTGATATCGGCTGCAATCTCCGTGGATTCAGGGGAAATAGGGTTTAAGGGCAAGAGGATCAGCGGCTTGAAATCCTATCAGGTCTGCAGGACCGGTGTGGCCAGGACTTTTCAGTCGGTAAGGGTCTTCCCAAACCTGTCGGTCCACCAAAACGTGACACTGGGATCGATCTTCGGAACATCGAGCGGCATGTCTCCTGCAGAGGCGAACAAAGAAGCCCTGGCGCTTCTGGAGTTCGTGGGGCTGTCGCTGCCGGGAACGACCCTGGCCAAAGACCTCACCCTGGCCCAACAGAAGAGGCTGGAAGTGGCCAGGGCCTTGGCTACCAAGCCGGAGCTGTTGTTGCTCGATGAGGTGATCGCCGGTCTCAATCCC
Source organism: uncultured Thermodesulfobacteriota bacterium (assembly GCA_964627515.1). GTDB lineage: Bacteria > Desulfobacterota > RBG-13-43-22 > RBG-13-43-22 > RBG-13-43-22 > RBG-13-43-22. Next base: position 21,960 of record CAZVHO010000062.1, read on the forward strand.
ACCGAGACCTCTGAGGCCATGGAGTTGGTCACCAGAGTCCGGCAGAGAGGGGTCACGATCATGATGATCGAGCACGTCATGAAAGCGATCATGAGCATCTGCGATCGAATCATTGTGCTCCATCATGGGGTGAAGATCGCCGAGGGGACACCAAAGGAGATCGTCACCAATAGAACGGTGATCGAAGTATATTTGGGGGAATAAATCGATGCTTGCAGTCAAAAGTTTGTCTACTTTTTACGGGAAGATCCAAGCCCTGTGGGATGTCAGCTTCGAGGTCCAAGAAGGGGAGATCGTTGCTTTGGTCGGGGCCAACGGGGCCGGAAAAACGACGCTCCTCAATACCCTGACCGGAGTAGTCCCTGGGACATCGGGCAGCGTTGAATTTTTGGGCCGGCGGATAGATGGCCAGCCATCCCCATTGATCGTGGAAATGGGCATCTCTCAAGTCCCTCAGGAAGGCAGACTTTTTCCCGATATGACGGTCCGTGAGAACCTGGAGATGGGCGCCTATCTTTCCCGGACCTGGGGTCGGAGAGAAGAGACCCTCAAGGAGGTCTATGCGATATTCCCAAGGCTTAAGGAGAGGAGTGGACAGATCGCCCGGACCTTGAGCGGCGGGGAAAAACAGATGGTCGCTATCGGCCGGGGGTTGATGTCACGACCCAAACTCTGTATGTTTGATGAGCCGTCTTACGGGCTGGCGCCCATTGCTGTATCGGAAATATTTAAAGTCATAAGGTCCCTGCCGCAACAAGGGATCACGGTGCTGCTGGTTGAACAAAATGTCAAACAGGCGCTTGAAATGTCCGATCGCGCCTGCGTATTGGAGAACGGCAGGTTGACCCTGGAAGGGGCCTGCCGTGATCTCATCGAAAATGATCATGTCAGGAAGGCTTATTTGGGGCTGTGAGGGGGAGGGTTAATAAACTCGCAAAAAATCCGCAAGCACCTTTCCCGTCATTCCCGTGAAAACGGGAATCCAGTGTTTTTAACTGGTTAGGTGTGGCCTGGATTCCCGCCTGCGCGGGAATGACGACTTTTTACGAGACCATCATGTATGATTGACAGGTAAAGATTCCCCGGAAGGTTTTCAATCGACAATCCATGTAAGAAGGAGACGCAATGGACAGCATCGGCAGTCTGAAAAAACGGGTTGATGAACTGGCCGAAAGGGCCTGGGATGTTCCGGCCATCGAGGCCAGGGTGAGAAAACTTTCGGCCGAAGGGATTCCCCGCAAAAAGCTCGACCCCAAGGAGATGGCGGAGCGCAAGTCAGAGATCCTTGACCGTCTTCAACTGCGGGCCGAAGAATACAACTTCATCCTCAAAAACTGCGCCCAGGCCACGGCCCTGGCCTTGCTGGAAGAATTCGGTCTTGGAAGCATGGAGATCGTCAAAGCCCTTACCCCCTTTCCCGGCATCGGCGGAACCGGTGAAATATGCGGGGGGATCACGGGCAGTCTCATTGCCTTTGGTCTCTTTTTTGGAAGCGATGACCGGCTTGATTACGCAGCGATGAACAACACGATCATGACGGCCCAGAAATTTATGGCCTTCTTCGAGGATGCAATAGGATACCTGTATTGCTCGGACATCATCGAAACGGTCACCCTCGGCCATAGACTGAATCCCGGAGAGAGCGAAGAAGCGATGATGACCTTTTCCAGGGAAAAGGGGTTCGAAAAGTGCGGTCTCCCTCCGGGTATCGGCGTAAGACTCGCTGCCGAATTCATGATCGATTCGATGCGATAGGGGCGAACAAGAAAATATGGTTCAAGGTTCAAGGAGAGGGATGATGATTAAGATCATGATCGCGCCAAGCCGTTATGTCCAGGGGCCCGGCGTTCTCAAGGAGATCGGCAACTATGTCCTCCCTTTGGGGTCTCGGATTTTTTTCATCGGAGGGCCAAAGGCCTTATCCTCAGGAAGGGGACCCATTTCGGCCAGCCTTGATGAAAAGGCCATAGAATACCGGTTCGAGGAGTTTTCAGGAGAATGCACCCGGGCAAATGCCATGAAGCTTGCAGAGAAAGCGCATTCTTTTAAGGCGACGGTGATCGCCGGGATCGGCGGCGGCAGGGCAATCGATACGGCCAAGGCGGTCTCCCATGAACTGAATTCGGCCTTAATTATCATCCCGACCGTGGCCTCAAACGATGCCCCTTGCAGCGCCCTGTCCGTTCAATATAAGGAGGACCACACACTGGACCGTTTTCTTCTCCTTAAAAAAAACCCGGATGTGGTTCTGGTAGACTCAAAGGTGATCGCCGAGGGACCGACCAGGTATTTTGTCGCCGGCATGGGCGATGCCCTGGCTACCTGGTTTGAGGCTTTTACCTGCACAAAATCAAGTGCCAAAAGTATGGCCGGAGGCCAGACGACGATTGCGGCCCTCAATCTGGCCAGATTGTGTTTTGATACGCTGATGGAATACGGGGTAAGCGCCAAGCTGGCGGTTGACCGCAAGGCAGTCACCCCGGCTGTTGAAAGGGTCATCGAAGCCAATATTTTGCTGAGCGGCCTGGGGTTTGAGAGCTCCGGCTTGGCGGCGGCCCACGGAATCCATGAGGGGCTGCATGCTCTGGAAGGAACAGAAGGGGCCTTACATGGAGAATTGGTGGCCTTTGGAACCATCGCCCAACTGGTAATGGAAGATTATCCCGGCAATGAAATCAAGTCGGTAATCGATTTCTGTAAGGCCGTGGGATTGCCGGTCACCCTGCGGCAACTGGGAATTTTGGATAAATCGCCGGGGAATCTCCTGAGAGCCGCGGAAGCAGCCTGCCGGGAAGGCCTGACCACGCACAATTCCTATTTTAACATCAACCCGGAGTTGATTTTAGGGGCACTCATCGGAGCGGATGCCTTGGGTGAAGAAAGTCTTAAGGCAAAAGAGAGTTCGGGGTTTAGAGTTCGGAGTTCGGAGTAACCTATTCCGTGATTCGTGGCGGCCGTTCAGACGGACATGAGCGCTTAGTTCAAAAATAAAGTTGCAAGCATAAAAACCTTGAACCTTGAACCCTGCACCTTGTTACCATTATCGATTATCAATCAAGCCGATAAAAAGGAGACTGGATCATGAAAATGAAAGCCGCTGTTTTAAGGGAGTACAAAAAGCCGTTAAGCATTGAAGAAGTTGAGCTGGCCCCGCCAAAGGAACATGAGGTCCTGGTCAAAACGGCCTTTACCGGTTTCTGCCATTCGGACCTGTCTTTCATGGAAGGGGACATCCCCTTCCCCGTGCCCATGGTGGTCGGTCACGAGGCCGCCGGTATTGTTGAGGCCGTCGGACCGGGGGTCACCTCACTCCAAAAAGGGGATCACGTGGTCGCCACCTGGATGGTGGCCTGCGGACACTGCCCGGAGTGCACCAGCGGTCGGGGGCATATCTGCCGGACGAGTCATGGCATCCATACGCAAGGCACGCTCCTGGATGGAACCTCCCGGTTGAAGGATGCCCAAGGAAACCAGATATTACACAATAACTTTGTTTCCGGTTTCGCCGAATACATGGTCCTGGTGGAGGCCGGGGCCATTAAAATCAGAGACGACCTGCCGTTGGATCAAGCCTGTTCCCTGGCCTGTTGTATGCCCACCGGATTTGGGGCGGCCTGCAATGTGGCCCAAGTAAAACCAGGACAATCCGTGGCGGTCTGGGGAATGGGCGGGGTTGGTCTCAATGTAGTTCAGGGGGCCAGGCTGAGGGGCGCCTATCCCATTTTCGGAGTGGATCTGGAAGGCAGTAAGGAGGAAATAGCCAGAAAATTCGGGGTGACCCACTTTATTGACAGCAGTAAGGAAGACCCGGTCCCCATAATCCAGTTGCAGACCGGTGGTGTAAAGATGGATAACGGGATGATTATGGGCGGTGGCGCGGAGATTGTCTTTGAGGTCAGCGGGAATACCGGTGCCATCGTACAGGCCTCCTGGGCCTTGGCCATGGGGGGCAAGTGGGTTCAGGTCGGCATTCATCCGGCAGATCAGGTGGCCGAGTTGGTCCTGACCTTTTTCCCCCCCCACTGCAAAACCCTGCAAGGGACCTTGTACGGGAATATCCGGACCCATGAGGATATCCCGGCCTTTGCCGATATGATTATGAGAGGGGATTATAAGCTGGACAACCTGATCACCAGAAAGTTCAAGATAGAAGAAATCAATGAAGTAGCCGAAGCCATGCGCCAACGCCAAATCATCGGACGCTGGGTCTGTGAATGGTAAAGAGGTATCCGAACATGATAGAACCCGATAAAGAAATCAACGCCCAATCTCCAAAGAACCAAGAGGAAGAAAAAGAACTTTTTTTTGTTGAGGAAATCAAGATCGAAGAATTGGCCATAGACGGCATTTGCGGGGTCTATTAAAGACGGTCATAATCTCATCCCTTAATGGACCCCGATACACCCTGGCCCCCGGCTGCCAGATGGGAAGGCTGTAGGAGCGCCGGTGTAAATTCCCGAAAGGGACGGCTCTTACGCGCATCGATCAGAGTGCGATCCGCAGACGACTCGAAGAAATGTTCGACCTGCATCAATCCTACCAGGGAAATTCCTCATTTCCCCCAAATTTAGATTCTTTCAACGTTGAGGGTCTTGTTTTAAAACAAGACCCTCAAACTCCAAATTTCAAACATCTTCGGCTATGCTTCGGCAGCTAAAACAATCCTCTTTTGTTTTTCGTTGAGGTGAGGTAATATGGCTTTCGATTTTGTTGTCGATGCTTCTTTTTTGTGTCATGCACCATCTAATTTTATTCTTCAGTTTTTGTTCACATGCTTTTTACTCCGGGACCTGAACTTATACGAACCAATAGGCAGCTAAGGGCTTTGATTGTTCTGCTGAGCTATCCAACTTTCATCGGGTTGGCGTTATGGAGTGAACGTTATCCCCAAAAAAGAATGCCTTCAACCATTTCTCAATAAGGCTGGTTTCCATTTGGAAAGGTCCAGGGATGGATAATCAGAGAGTGAAAGAATGAAAATACCGGTATCCATATCCATTAAATTATTATTACTGATTCTTCCCCTGGTTTCCCTGCCCATTGCAATAGTAGGGTATTTTTCTTATCAAACGGCCTTAGGCATTGTCACCCGAATGTCCCAGGAAGAACAGATGATGTTGGTAAAGGGTGCCGCCGACAAGATTGATACTATTTTTCATTCCTGCAAATTGGATCTGGAAATGATTTCTCGTATCCCTTTTATTGAAGAATATTATCAGGCCAAAACAAAAGGGTGGGTGACTGAGGCTGAGACGAATCGAAAAAATTTAATCCGTTTTTTTAAATATCTTCTTGACCGCTCTCCCTATTATTTTCAGGTGCGGTTTATTAATAAGAACGGGGTGGAGATGCTTAGTGTCAAAAAAGAAAGGAAAGACCTTTCCCCCATCGCTTCACGGGAAGATAGCTTCTATCAGGAATTTAAAAAATCCCCTCAACGGTCTTTTTATTTATCCCAGATAACCTTTTCTTCGATCCGCCAGGGGTATGTCCTTTATTTTGGTAAATCCTTTACTCAGATGGATGACAAGATCATCGGCACAGTGGTCATCGATCTGGATTATGACAAAATGATCGAATTGGTAAAAGGGATGAGGGTGGGAGAAAAGGGATACGCCTTTTTAGTAGACCATTTGGGAAGGACCATCGCCCACCCGGAATTTGCCCCCTATGAGATGGATTTAAAAAATTATCCCAATCCCCATCTAAGGGAATTTGTAATTAATATGATGGCCGGAGAAACGGGATGGATGACCTATTACTATCTGGGCGACCGGATTGCCTCTTACACGCCGATTCCAACCATGGGCTGGTCCTTGGCTATTACCACCCCGATCGAGGAATTCAAAAAGGAGGTCCAGGCCCTTCAAAAAAAGATCTTTCAGGTAGTCCTGATTACCCTGATGCTTACCGGAATAGTGGTCATCGTTTTATCCCATAATCTAATTAAACCGGTTAGAAGGTTAGTCACGGCCGCCGATCGAATAGCCGGAGGTGATTTGGCGCAAGAGATACCGGTTAAATCCAGAGACGAGTTGGGGATATTGACTGAATCTTTTAACCGGATGATGCGGAATCTAAAGGAAATCCAAAATGAACTGGTGCAATCGGAAAAATTAATCTCCCTGGGAAGACTTTCCGCCGGGGTGGCCCATGAGATCAGGAACCCTTTAAATGCCATGAAGGGGGCCATTGTTTATCTTCAACGCCGGCGCCCGGAGGATCCCTTATTAATGGAATATACGCAAATCATCTTGGAATTGATAGACCGCTTGAGTTCTTTTGCTACCGATTTTCTCTATTTAGCCAAACAATCCCCGCTAAGACTTATGACCTCGAATCTCAATGAATTGATTCAAAATACCTTGACCCTTTTCGAAGAGCCTATGACCCTCAAGGGGATCGCCTTAAAGAAAAACCTGGATCCTTCACTTCCCATGTTTCCTATTGATCCCCATCAAATGGAACAGGCATTGATCAATCTCCTGATAAATGCCATGGATGCCATGCCCCAGGGCGGAACCCTGGAAATAGTTACCCAACGCGAAGCAGAAGAAAGTGGAACCGATAAAATCCTCCTTACGCTGCGGGATACCGGGGTGGGTATCCCGGAGGATCACCGGCTGCAGGTTCTGGACCCTTTCTTCAGTACCAAGGAAGGGGGGACCGGATTGGGGCTGCCGATCACTTTAGGGATAGTGGAAAGCCATGGCGGAAAACTTGCCATTCAAAGCGAGGAAGGGAAAGGGACGGTAATAACCATTGAATTGCCGGTCAATTATTCCCCGTTAGCCAAGGAGTCCTAAGATGAGAAAGAAAAGAATTCTGGTCGTTGATGATCAATCCTATACCCTGAAGGTTTTGGAGGCCATTCTAACAAATGATGGTTTTGAAGTATTGAAAGCCCTGAACGGGGATCAGGCCCTGGCACTTTTTCGTGATCCGGGCAGTATTGATTTAATCCTGGCCGACCTGAAGATGCCGGGGATAGACGGCATGGAACTGTTCCGGAAAATCAAAGCCATTGAAGAGGACTTCCCCTTTGTGATTATGACCGCTCATGGGACCATCCAATCGGCTGTTCAGGCCATGAAGGAAGGGGTCACCAACTATCTCATCAAACCGCTCAATTATGAAGAGATGAATCTGATTATTCAAAGGGCCCTTCGTGAAAGAGAGATGACCCAGGAATTGGCCTCCCTGCGTCGAGAAATACGGGAAAAATATTCTTTTCAGAATATTATTGGAACCAGTCCCAAAATGAAAGAGATCTTTGAAATGGTGCAAACCGTGTCCCCTATCGATGCCACCATTCTCATCCAGGGTGAAACCGGGACGGGTAAAGAACTTCTGGCCCGGGCCATTCATTCTTTAAGTCTTCGCCGGGACCGCAACATGGTCTGTATCAATTCGGCGGCCCTGACCGAGAGCTTGCTGGAAGCTGAACTCTTTGGTTACCGGAAGGGGGCCTTTACCGGGGCCTTGGTGGATAAGAAAGGACGTCTTGAATTGGCTGACGGGGGAACCCTGTTTATTGATGAGATCGGCCAGATGAGTTTGAATCTTCAGGCTAAACTTCTTCGTTTTTTGCAGGAAAGAACTTTTGAACCCGTCGGAGGTTTAGATGTGCGGAGCGTGGATGTCCGGCTTATAACGGCCACGAATCGAAACCTGCCTAAAGAAATACTGGCCGGCCGTTTTTTGAGTGATGTCTTCTATCGGATCGAGGTGATCGCCCTTACCTTACCTCCCTTGCGGGAAAGGCGACAAGATATCCCGCTTTTGGTCAACCATTTTATTCAACGCTACGCCCAACAATATAAGAAAACCGTTGAAGGTATCGAACCAATGGCTATGGAAATCTTAATGCGCCATCCTTGGCCCGGAAATATCAGAGAATTAGAGAACTGCCTGGCCCGGGCTGTAATTCTTTGCCGGGGACCCCAAATCCTGTCTTCCGACCTCTCGGAAAAATTTACCCCTAAGATTCGAAAAGATGGCTTTGAGGGGGAACAAATCCAGCTTACCGACCTTTCCCAGCCGGGGATGAAGATAAAAGACATGGAACGGGAACTGATCCAGAGGACCCTGATAAAATGCCTGGGAAATAAAACCTTGGCCGCTAAGCTCTTGGGGATCTCCCGAAAGGCCCTTTATGAAAAAATAGAAAAGTTCGGGATTGAAAATTGATGATTGTCCGAGCGTTTCTCTCTTACACAAATAGTTTTTGTGTAACTTATTGAACCATTAAAATGCTAACCTATTTGAATAACTTACCTATAT
>CAZVHO010000063.1:0-22131 GCA_964627515.1 uncultured Thermodesulfobacteriota bacterium
TCCCGTTCGATGGGAAAGGTCATTCTGGCCCCGAACCAGCCTATGGCTGTGACTAAGGGAAGCAAGGAGAGGATAAGGATCAGATAGAATCCGCTGGAAAACCTGAAAGAAACCAGGATGTCCGGAACGGCAATCCGCCAGACCAAAGCCACGATCTCGATGCCAAGCAGGATGACGGCCAGGCGTTTTTTGATGTTGACCGGCCTGAGCGGCCTGGCCCGGTAATTCAACCACCAGGTGTAATAGCCGGTACCTATGGCCACCGGGGTGAAGAGGAGGCCCGCACCCAGGCAGTGCAGGGCCGTCGTTTCAAAACTTCCTATCCCGGTAATGAGATAAAGGAGTGTAAAAATCGTCGTGGCGAACATAAAGACGATGGGGAAATGGATCGTCATGGGATGAGGATGGCGTCTAAGCATGGGAAACCGCTTCAGGAGCCTGGATAAGATCTCGGGTATTTCTCTTTCGGGAAGGTCTTTTTTCTTTAAAACCGCCACCTGCGGGTACCGCTCAAGGACCTCCGGGCCATGGGGTGCCGCCTGGATATCGGTTGTCAGGTCCGTCCCCGCATGGTGGCGTTTCATGTGGAGGCCCCCCTTCCACAATTTACTCCCACTTACATCGAAGACCCTGTCCTGATGTACAATATAAACCGGATTTCCGTTTTCTCCGTTGAATTGCCTAAGGTCCTTGGGATCGATCTCTTTCATCGGCCAGATTCTTTCTGTGAACTTATCTCTTTCCAGTTCTCCAACCAAACCCTCGTGTCCTGTTGGGGCACCATGAAAAATGAATACATCGATGATTATAGCAACCTGTTAAAACTTGAAACTTGCATCTTGCAACCTGCAACGCCCCTCCTCTCAAATCAGGATGGTGATGAGAACCACCAGCAACAAGGTGAACGGATAATAACTGGCCCGGTTAAACAAGGCCAGGGCTTCCTGACGTCCCTTCGTCTTCAAAAGCCGGTAAGCAGGAAGGAGCAGAAGATAAAACCCCGCATAGAAAGAAGCGATGACAGAAAAAAAATCCGCTCCAGCCCTGGAAAAAATCAGAAGAACCCCGTTCAAAACAACTGCCAGGATAAGGGCGGAAAAGATAATCGAATTGGCCCAATCCGGCCCAAAGCAAACCGGTATGGTGGTCGCCTGTAACTGCCGGTCTTCTTCGAGGTCGGCCCAATCATTGGGCAGGTTTTGTCCGCCGATCTCCCAGAAAAAAAGCCAGAGAAACAGGAGGATGACAAAGAGGAGGGAAGGGTTTGGGTCCACGGCAAAGACGGCGGCCACTCCGCCGGAAGTCTTTACCGCCCCGCTGACCAGTATTTTCAGGGTACTGCTCTGCCACAGGAGGCAGTAAACCGCCTCCAGAAGGGCAGCCGCCAGAAAGATAACCACGCAGAAAGGGTTCAGGATAAAGGCCCCGGCCATGGCCGGAAGCGCCCAGGCTATGGCCCAGAAGAGGGCCTGTTTGAAGGACAAAAGACCGTGGGCCATAGGATGGCGAATAAAAATAGAGTCGAGATCATCGGTTGCTTCGGGAATCAATCCGGCGTCGAATCTCTTTTTATCAACCCGATAATCCACCAGGTCATTTAAGGCATAAACGGCGGTATATCCGGCAAAGGCCGTGATAAAGCCCAAGAGGATGATGCTTAAAGGGGGGATGGCCCCATACCAGAGCAAGGCGGCCAAACCGGGAGTGGCCATATCCAGTATCCCATGGGGGGTCCTGGAAAGGGCTAAGAAAAGCTTCAACTGGGAAGGGCCGGACTTTGGGGTGAAGACAGAGGTTAGAGGCAAATAGCTGCTCCAGGCAAAAGGAATTAACTGTTTTTTTATATTACCAAAACATCTCCCTTTGTTCTATGAAATTTTTGCTATTTTTTACAACTTTTTTCTTGTCCATTTCCAAAAATTGTGGTATTTGATCTATTTTTAATGATGGGCCGTTAGCTCAACAGGTAGAGCAACTGACTCTTAATCAGTAGGTCGCTGGTTCGAGCCCAGCACGGCCCACCATATATCAAGCAGTTACACAGTTACACCACGCACTGACCACCCCAAAGTGACCACAGTGGCAATCTCCTCTGTTCCCTCCCATTCAGAAAGTTTGGTTTCCAAGCTTTTTTGTTGGCCTTTTACCAAAGGAGTTCCAGTGAATGAATAACGGGTCTCATTATTCAAAAAGAGGGGGCACAATGCTTGATTCGTTTTTTGGGCTCAAGAAAAGCGGCAGTTCGGTGGGGAGAGAGGTTTTGGCCGGGGTCACGACATTCATCGTGATGGCTTACATCATATTCGTCAATCCTGCAATTCTTTCCTTCGCCGGGATTAAAGATCTTCAAGGGCTGGGCCCCCCTTTTGTGCCGACCATGGCCGTAACCTGCCTGGTGGCCGGGATAATGACGATCCTTATGGGTTTCGTCACAAATTATCCTCTGGCCATTGCCTCAGGGATGGGCCTTAATGCAGTTGTGGCCTTTCAACTGATCCTGGGGCTCAAGTTGCCCTGGCCGTCGGCCATGGGTATCATATTTGTTGAGGGTGTAATCATCTCCGTCCTCGTGTTAACGGGCTTCCGGGAAGCGGTGATGCATGCCATCCCGCTGACCTTCAAACGGGCCATAAGCGTCGGCATCGGTTTATTTATCCTCTTCATCGGCCTCGTAAACGGCGGTTTTGTAAAGGCCGGGGTGGGAATCCCCGTCACGATAGGAGAATTCAGCAGTATCCAGGCCCTGGTCGCCATAATAGGGTTCTTTCTCACCCTTACCCTCATGGCTCGGGGGGTGCGGGGCGCCCTGCTTATCGGCATCATTATTACCACAATCGTCGCCATCTTCCTCAATGCCTTGAGCGGCTACACCGCCTTCTCCACCCCTGGAGTAGCGGTTATGCCCCGCCGGATCCTTGCTTTTCCGGATTTCTCAACCTTCGGCCGAGGCTTCAACTTCGAAGCCTTTTCCCGACTTGGAATCCTGTCTGCGTTGCTTACGGTCTTTTCCGTCATGCTTGCCGACTTTTTCGACACCATGGGCACGGTCATCGGAATCGGAGGGAAGGCCGGATGGCTTGACGAAAAGGGGGCCTTACCGCGGATTAATAAGGTTCTGTTCATCGATTCTCTGGCCGCCGCTTTTGGGGGATTCGCTTCTGCCAGTTCAGCGACCACTTACATTGAGAGCGCAGCAGGCGTTTCCCAGGGCGGACGGACGGGTTTAGCCTCGATGGTTACAGGGGTTCTTTTCCTTATGGCCCTATTCTTTTCTCCCCTCGTTGCCGTCGTACCCCCCCAGGCCACGGCCCCGGCATTGATCATTGTAGGGTTTCTGATGTGCGGTATTGTCCGGGAGATCCCCTTTGACGACTTTGATGAGGGTTTTCCGGCACTGTTGACCATGGTAATGATGCCCTTTACCTACAGCATTACCAACGGTATCGGGGCAGGTTTTGTATCTTACGTGTTTATCAAGCTGATCAGGGGGAAGGGCCGTGAATTGCATTGGATGATGGTTCTGGTGTCCCTGGCCTTTTTTATCTATTTTTGCCTTGACTGGATTAAAAAAGGTATAGGATCTACTTTATAACTATAACAAAATATTACAAAAATGCAAATCAAAATTTTTACTTCTCAATTTTTTACCATGATCCGGCATAATATTTTCTTTATTTTGACCGCATAACATAATTAAAGAGAACAATTCCTTACCTCTGCCCGAAATTTTCTTGATTTTTTAAAATAGTTCTCTTAAAATATATCTTTTTTAAGACCGCTCTTTTTATAAAGGGGAACGCCCTATTTTTAATAAAATTAAAGGAGAAAAATTTTATGGCACCAAGAGAAGTGGTTATTGTGGACGGCGCCCGCACGGCCTTCGGCCGCATGGGGGGAACCTTACGAGACATTTTCTCATCCAAACTGGCCGGAATCGGCGTCAGGGGTTTGGTGGAAAAGGCAAAAATCAAAGAGAAAGGGGTTTTTGTGGACTCCGTATTTTTAGGCAGCGCCACCCATTGCTCGACGGCCTTGAATCCGGCCCGCTGGGCTACTCTGGATTCCGGACTGGGTTATGAAACCACGGCCTCTTATGTGGAGATGCAGTGCGGTTCGGCTATCGATGCCATTAACCATGCCGCCTGGAAGATTTTAGCCGATCAGGCCGATGTGGTTATCGCCGGTGGGATGGAATCCTACAGCCAGATGTGGGTCAAGTTTTCCATGGCCAATCCGCCTTACAAACTCGTACCGCCCATGCCGATCATGACCCAACTGGCCCCTCTAAAAGAAGACAATATGGGCATGGGGCTGACCGCCGAAAACCTCCAGGTCATGTATAACATCTCCAGGGAGGCCTCCGATGAATTTTCCTATAACAGCCAGATGAGGGCCAAGGCAGCCATGGAATCCGGAAAATTCGATGAAGAAATTATCCCGGTTATCTTTCCGGCCACTAAAAAAACCCCGGAATATGCCTTTAAAGTAGACGAGCATGTCCGGCCGGAGACCACCCTGGAAGGCCTGGCCAAACTGGCTCCGGCCTTCAAAAAAGATGGGACGGTCACGGCAGGGAACGCTTCCGGGCGCAATGACGGCACGGCCTTCGTACTCCTGATGACCGCCGAAAAGGCCAAAGAATACGGCTATCAACCCTATGCCAAATGGCTGTCCGGCGCGGAGTATGGCGTGGATCCCAAGCTCATGGGCATCGGCCCGGCCTATGCCATCCCCAAGGCCTTGAAGCGGGCCGGCTTGAAGCTTTCCGATATCGATATATTTGAATGCAATGAGGCCTTTGCCGTTCAAAACCTGGCGGTAATCAAGGAGCTGGAGAATCAGGCCGGTTCCAAGATCGATATGAACAACTGGAACCCCATGGGCGGGGCCATTGCCTTCGGTCATCCCAACGGGGCCTCCGGTGCCCGGATCTGCATGTTTGCCATGCGGGAATTGGCCAGGCGGGGGGGGAAATACGGCTTATTCTCTTCCTGCTGCGGCGGCGGGCTCGGCGTGGCATCGGTCATCGAAAATTTGAGGAGATGATTTTTTAAAATCAAAAAATTTTTGACAGGATTAACAGGATAGAACGGATCCATCAATCCTGTTAATCCTGTCAAAAAAATTAAGGGAGAAAAATACTGAAACATCCTCCTCCCTGATCGCCGGCGTTACGGATCAAGATATACCCTTCCCGGTCTTTGTTTTTGTGGAGTTTGGCAACCGAATGGGCGAAATAGAGGCCAAGGCCGGTACCTCCGGTAATAAAGCTGGTTTTCATGGGAGAATTCGGGACCAGATTGATCATCTGTTCCGGATACCCTGCCCCGTCATCCTCGATTTGAATATTCAGGAATCCCCTTTCATCCTTTCGGGCGGTAATCTTTATGACATCCTTGACATACCGGAAGGCATTATTCAGGACATTATTGATGACTCCCCCGATAAGGTCTCTATCAAAAAACCAGGAAAGGCCGTCCGGGCAGTCGACCTTGATATGGATATCCTTGGAATCCAGGAGCGGTTTATTGTAAAGGACGGCCTCCTCGATGATTTCACTTACCGCCTGATAGTCGATGTTTAAAGTCAATTGGGCCTTATCCATCTTGTAAAGAGTCAGCAACTGGATAAGGTTGTTGTTGACCCGTTTGGCCTCATATTGAAGTCTGGAAAGTAAATTATGGGAGGGACAGGTTCCTGCCGTACAACGTGTAAGGACTTCATCGGTTGTGTTAAGAAGCATACCGATTGAGTTTTTCATATCATGTGCCAGGGAGGCCAGATAGGTCGAAAATTCGATTATATTGTCATTGCTATCCATTGCTTAACTCCTTAAAGAGAAGCTTTCATACCATTCGAGAAGGTGGGGAATTTTCTTATATTCCGGATCGATTTTTTGAAGACGGTCCAGATAGTTTTTGGCCCGCTGAAGCAACGTTTTATCTTTCACTGTGTTCTGTATTTGTCTGAAAAGAGCCTCCGCTGCATTTGCCACAATAATCTTATTCCCCGGCATACTTTGGGCGGCTTTCTCGAAACATTCAATAGCCTCGGAAAGTCTGCCTTCCTTTACAAGCCTAACGCCCTGGTTGTTTATCTGGATGATCTCTTTTCTGATGGAATCAATAAACTGATGGCCTTCTTCTGAGAGGTTGTTGTCATTAAAAATCGTTTGGACTTTCCTGAGCAGGGCATCGTCTTCATGATTGTTTTTGATAACATTCTGAATTAATTTTAAACCCTCTTCTTTTTCCCCCATTTCAAGACAGGATTTTGCCAGGCCGATCAAGATATCCTGGGGAATATCTTTTATCCCCTCATAAAGTTTTGCTGCTTCCTGGAAGTATTTTCTTGACTCTTCTTTTTGATTCATCGTCAGATAGACAACGCCCTTCATGGCTGCAGCCTGAAAAGCAGCTTCGGTATTTTCTTTGAATTCTTTTTGGATATCATTAAGGACGGGGATGGCTTTCTCGGGTTCCTTCATATTGACGAGAACTTTTGCCAGTCCAATGTATACCGTAGGACTCTTGAAGCAGGAATGTCTTCCGAGTTCTATCGCAGATTGAAAGGCCTTTCCGGACTGATCGTAGTTTTGGTTCTGGAATGCGATTTCCCCGAGCAGTTTTTGACGATTCACCGATTTCGGGGATATCTCCACGGCATCCTGAAGGATATTCTGAGCCTTCTCGAGGTCATTTTCTTTAATAAAAGTTCTGGCCAGCCAGTCATAGCCGCCAATATGCATTTTGTTCTCTTCGATAAGAGAACGGAAAACATGGCGGGCCTGGGGATAATCCTCTTTGTAAAAAAAGGCCCTCCCGAGTCCGATTTTTGCCCAGGGGATTTCACGGACCGAAAGGACTTCTTCATATAAATCCTTTGCCCCGTCATAGTCGCCGATCTGAAGCAACAGATCCCCTTTCAATTTAATATATTCAAATAAATTCGATGGGTTTTCTTTTATCCGCGTTTCACAGAGCGTTATGGCCTGACGATAAACCTTTTTCCGGATGGCGGATTCAATAAGTTCGAAATCATTTTTCCTCTTGAAAGCTTTTTCGATACGGCTTTTCAGGATATCCTTGGTAAAGGGTTTTATGAGATAATCATCCGGGTAGTATTCGGCAACCCCCATAACCATTTCCGTGGTGTTTTCAGCAGTAATCATAATAAAAACGGTGGTCAGAGTAATGAGTTCCCGGTGTTTTATCTCCTCCAGTATCTGCTGCCCGTCCTTTTGTTGATAACCAAGGTTATAATCGCAAAGGATTACATCATAAGGTTTTTTTTCGATCAGATTTATGGCGGCCTCTCCTGAACCGGCAGTATCAATTGACACAACCCCGAAACTCTGGAGCATAAACCGGAGGGCCGACCTGAACTCGTGAAAGTCATCGACGACAAGAAATTTTTTATGTCTGTAATCAACGTACATCTTTGAATTATAAAGTAGGGCAGGAAAGTGGTCAAGGATGAAAAGCAGTAGGGCTAACTTGGCCTGGTCCAATCAGCATGAAGCTGACCGCAGGCCGCCGATATATCGGCCCCTTTACTCCGGCGGATGATGGCGGTGTACCGGGCACGGATCAGAATATCTTGAAACTTCAAGAGGTCCTTCTCTTCCGGCGGTTCAAAGCCGATGCCCGGATGGGCATTGAATGGGATCAGGTTGATCTTGGCCTTTACCCCTTTCAGTAATTTGGCCAGGGTCCTGGCTTCCTGAGGGGAATCATTGGCCCCTTTGATCAGAATATATTCAAAGGTGATCCTTTTCCCGTGGGGCAAGGGAAACTCCCGGCAGGCCTGCACCAAGGCTTCCAGGGGATATTTCCGGTTGATGGGCATCAATCGGTTTCTAGTGGCATCATCGGCGGCATTCAGGGAAACAGCCAGATTGACCGGCAGGGCTTGTCCCAGGGCCTTCATCTTCGGAATCAGACCGGCTGTGGATAAGGTCACATGGCGATGGGAGAATTGCATACCTTCAGGAAACAGCAATGTTTTTAAGGCCCGGACTGTATTTACAAAATTGTGCAGAGGCTCCCCCATGCCCATCAAAACGATATTGGTCAGAATGGCGTCTTTATCGGTCAAGGTCCCTTGTACGGTCAGGACCTGATTGACGATTTCAGAGGCATTGAGGTTTCTTTTGAGACCCAGCCTGCCGGTAAAACAAAAACTGCATCTTTGGGCGCAACCGACCTGCGAAGAGATGCATAAGGTATAATGTCCCCTTTCGGGGATCAAGACGCTTTCGATAAGCTCCCCATCCTCCAATTGGAAAAGGAATTT
The DNA here is from genome assembly GCA_964627515.1 of uncultured Thermodesulfobacteriota bacterium. Taxonomy (GTDB): domain Bacteria; phylum Desulfobacterota; class RBG-13-43-22; order RBG-13-43-22; family RBG-13-43-22; genus RBG-13-43-22. The sequence goes on from CAZVHO010000063.1 coordinate 8,296, forward strand.
TTTGGTTCCGTCTGAAGATTGTTCAATCTTCTTAATGATCAATCGACTCAAATAGGCCTGCTCCTGAAAAAGGCCTCGCCACTTTTTAGACAAATTGGTCATCTGCTCAAGAGATCGAATGCCCGGTTGGAAAATCCAGCGGAAGACCTGCTCGGCCCGGTAAGGCTCCAGCCCCAGGCCGGTGATCCAGTCCCTTAATTCTTCGAAGGTCAGATTGCGGAGGTCGATTTTAGAGGTCGTCATAGAAACTCAATTGGTAAAATTTGAAATCCAAATAATAAGAAATTTATTCTAAACTTGAATTCATCCCTTGCTATCGCCTTTATTTTTCTTGACAAATTAATTCATTATCATAAAATTATTTTATGGGCACTCAGTTAAAACCTAAAAAAAAAATTGGCTTCAATTACGGCGACTATTTAAAGTGGCCGGAGAATGAACGTTGGGAATTGATCGACGGGGTTCCCTACAATATGACCCCGGCCCCATCCCGGACCCATCAAGAAATTCTCGTTGCCCTGTTGAATAAGTTTTATAATTTCCTGATTGATAAAGATTGCCGAGTTTATGTCGCCCCTTTCGACGTCCGTTTGCCTGATGGTGAAGAGAAAGATGATGAAATAACCACCATCGTCCAGCCCGATCTGGTCGTAGTCTGTGACCAAAGCAAGCTAGATGACAAGGGATGTCTCGGCCCTCCCGACCTGATCATCGAAATAACTTCCCCATCAACTGCCCGTAAGGATCTCAAAGAAAAATTCTCTCTCTATGAACGTATGGGGGTCAACGAATACTGGATCGTCAACCCCACGGATGAAACCGTAATGGTTTTCCGGTTGGATACTCAAAGGCAGTATGGGAGACCGGCGGTTTATGCCATAGAGGACACAATCCAAGTGGGAATCCTGGATGAATTATCCATTCCTCTAATAGATATCTTCAAAAAATAACCTCTGAATCACTTAAAGGGGGACGGTTCTGACAGGCAGGCAGCTTCCAGGGCTTCTTCCTTCTTTTTTAGTTCCTGTGCAAGCAAGGCCGCCAGCATCCGAGATCTCTGTCGGGGGGGCACAATGGCCTGAAACCTTTTAGCCAATTGATCCGGTAATGATATCGTCATTCTCATAATTGCATATTACACGTTATGAATTATGTCTGTCAAACAGAAAGATTCTTTTGCACTTGGGCGTATGACAAACCAGCCAGAGACCCCCACCCAAACCCAAAAGCCCTCTAATTTCAGATAGACTACCCGGATTCCCAGCTTCCTTTCTATGAGGATGCCCCTGATCAGGGTTTTGAGGTTTCCGCAGATCACCCCACCGTTTAAGGGAAGCTCAGAATGCAAAGGGGGTAGTTCGCCCAAATTTTGAAGGTCTGCCTCTCCTTTTCCCCCTTATCCCCTTCTATTGGTAAAGTTCAGGGCTGCTAAAATCCCATATTTCTTCAGAAGTCCCCCTTTGGCCCTCTGCCTTCGGCCTATTTTCTCCTTGACCTTGCCCTTTTTTATATTTTATACTCTACCCATCAGAAAGCAAAGTCTTATCAAATCAAGCTAAATCCTGACTACCCTTGGTACCGGGAGACTCGATAAGGTTTTTAGAACCCGTAACCCGTAGCTTGTCTTGCCGCACTCTCCCCGGCCACCCAGCCGGTGGAAAAAGCGGCCTGAAGGTTATAGCCGCCGGTCATCCCTTGAATATCCAGGACCTCGCCGCATAGAAAAAGTCCTGAAACGATCCTGGATTCCAGGGTTTTGGGGTCCACCTCGGAAAGCTGAACCCCTCCGGCCGTGACGATGGCTTCTTCGAGGGGCCGGGTCCCCTTCACGGTCATTCGAAAATCAGTCAACAGGGTCCGTAATCGAAGACGTTCCTCGGCGGTAATTTGATTTCCTTTTTTATCCCCTGGGATTTTGGAAAGGCCCAGAAAAACCGGAATCATCTTATTGGGTAATAAAAATTTCAGGATTCCCTGGATCCCTTTCAGGTGATGGGCTTTGAATTCCCTTTGCAGTCTGCCGTCCAATTGGTCCTGGGTCAAAGCGGGTTTAAAGTTAATGGATATTTCCACTTTTCCTTGATTCAGAAAATCCACCACCTGCCCGCTTAAGGTCAGGATGATGGGACCGGAAACCCCGAAATGGGTAAAGAGCATTTCTCCGAATTCCGAAGGCCCTTTCCGGCCGTTGACATAGACGGTAGCGGAAACATTTTTTAATGACAGTCCTTGAAGCTCTTTGACCCAGGGTTCTTTAATGACCAACGGAATCAAAAAGGGACGAATTGGAGCAATTTTATGGCCCGTCTTCCGGGCCAGAAGGTAACTATCCCCTGCAGACCCGGTCTTTGGATAAGAAGCCCCTCCGGCCGCCAGGATTACGGCCCGGGCATTCCAGGTGTCCTGATGGGTGCTGACTCCTGCCACCCTGCCGGATTGGACCAGGATCTCCTTTACCGGATGCTCCTTAATCAGGCTGACCTCTTTATCCTTCATAAAACACAGCAGGCAGGAAACCACGTCCAGTGCCCGGTTCGATTTTGGGAAGACCCTTTGCCCTCTTTCTACGGTCAGGGGCACCCCTCGGTCTTCAAAAAAATGCATCAAATCCTGATTAAAAAAACGAGCGAAACAATTTCTCAAAAACCTGCCGTCCGGTTTGTAGCTCTCCAGAAAGGTCTGCATATCCCCGAGATTAGTCAGATTACATCGGCCTTTGCCGGTTATGCCCAGCTTCAACCCGGCCCGGTCCATCTTTTCCAGCAGCAGGACCCGGGCACCCAATTCGGCGGCCCGACCGGCGGCCATCATTCCAGAGGCCCCGGCACCGATGACGATGATGTCATAAATGGATTGCGGATTGCGGATTGCGGATTGCGGATTATTGGGACTAATCATAACCATATTTGATTGCGGATGCGGAGTGGGGAGTGCGAAATGATAGGAACAACCCGAATTATTTGAAGGTGGCTTTCTTTCGCCTCTCGCCTCTCGCCTCATGCCTTCTTCAAAGCCCTTAACCTAGCCAACTCCCAGGCATAGTCATAGAGATGAAGCCCTTTGCTGGCGGCAACGATCTCCCCATCCCCTACCCCGATTTCCTGGGCCATGTACTCCTTAAGGTGCTGGATGGCCGCCAGGTTGGCCGGAAAGCCGTTCCATAAATCCCAGGAACGGAAGTAGACGAAGAAATGGAGCCGGCCGTCTCGAATCCGGGTGTCGATACCCCGCAAACAGGGCGGGTCGTTCAAAAAAATGGTTTGAGGGTCCCCGACGGTCATAAAGGCCTGATTGGTCCCGTAGCCCTCTTCCCGGTACATGCGGATGACCTCCTGAATCTGCGCCTCCAGATACTGCCCATAGGTATAATCCTCATTGGGCTGTTTGACCGAGGTCATCAGGTACGGCAGATACTGCTCGACGTAACCTTCGGCCACCGGGTTGGGGATACCGAGAGCCGGAGGGATGTCCGGGATCAAAGGACGGGTCCCCGGATATTTGATGTGCACCGTCAGATAATCGAACTCCAGCCGTTTCTGCCCGGCACAACTGCCCCGGTCGATGACATATTCCTGCCCGTGGTCCAGAATTTCATAGACACACTGAAACCAGGCATCAGGTAAATCCCGGGCCTTGATAAAATGAAGATCCATATTGGTGTTCCTTCCCCTTCCTGTTAACAATATTTTGTTCTTAAAATAGAAAAACTATAGGTTAGGTAGTTTTGAGGGTCAAGAAGAAAGATACAGGCATAAAGCATCTATTAAGATTGACATTAAGAATATTGGAGCTATATTGTTATGATCATTATGTAATTGAGAGGATCGCCCGATATGAACATCAAGGTTCTGGGATCATCGGGATCTGTGGCCCAGGGGAAAAATACCGCTGCTTTTCTTATAGATGGCTTTTTGCTTTTAGATGCAGGAACCATCTCCCTTTCTTTAAGCAGTAACGACCTTTCCAAAATAACCCATATCTTCCTTACCCATGCCCATCTGGACCATATAAAAGGTATCCCCTTTCTGATAGACAATCTGGCCATGAAAAAGCAAAAAAAGTTCATTACCATTTACAGCGGCAGACCGGTAATTCAAGATCTAAAAAAGCACATTTTTAATAACCGGATTTGGCCGGACTTCTCGAAGATTCCTTCTCCACAACAAGGTATCCTTCGGTATCATCCTATTTCAATTGATGAAGTTATCTCGATCGGCCATTATCGAATTTATTCTGTTCAAGTCAACCACACGGTACCGGCCTATGGATACCTGGTTGAAGATGCCGACAGGAATGCCCTGGTTTATCCTGGGGATTCAGGCCCTACTGAAAAAATTTGGGAGATCATGAAGGGACATCGGGTCTCGGGTTTGATCGTGGAAGTCTCCTTCCCAAATGCCCTTAAAAAACTGGCTCTTCAATCAGGGCATCTCACTCCTTCCCTTCTCAAAGGAGAAATTCAGAAAATGTCCGTCATGCCCAAGAAGATTTTCATTACCCATCCCAAAACGCTCTATAAAAAGACGATTGAAAAAGAATTAAACTCCATAAAAGGCACTGTTTTCGAAATTCTGGATGATGGTCGGGAAATCAAGATTTAGAAGCCCGTTTTTATTTTTTAAGGAGCGGGATAGAAGAAAAAACTATGAAGGTTGCGCCCGAAAAGACAGGAACAACGATTAAAATTAATCTCCTTATTGGCCTGGCCTTCACCCTGGTGATCTCTTTCTTAATGTGGATCCGGTGGTCTCCCATTGAAACCTTTGAAGAAAAATTTTACGACTGGCGCTATAAAATTCGGGGTACCATAAAGGCCCCGAAGGATATCGTCATTGTCGCCATTGATGAAAAAAGTCTGGAGAAGTTGGGCCGATGGCCCTGGACCCGAAATCGTCTGGCAGAGATCATAAAGAGACTCGACCAGTCCGGTGCCGAACTGATCGTCCTGGACATCATACTGAGTGAAAAGGAAAAACATGATCCCCTGCTGGGAAAGGCCCTAAGGGAAAACGGTTTCACCTTGGTTCCCATCAACTTTGATTGTGGTCGAGGGGATAAAAAAAACCTTCTTAGCAATCAAGTGCTGATTCAGAGCGCCTTTCAAACCATTACCCATCCCGAACGATTCAATCAATTCTCTCCCTTTCGAGGGAAAAAGGTCACGGTTCCGGTTCCGGAAATCCTTCAAGGAGCTATGGCATTAGGACACATCAATATATTCGCCGACCGGGATGGCACCTTACGCTGGGAAACTCTGGCAGTTGAATATGATGGTTTTCTCTTCCCTTCCATCGACCTCGTAGCCGCGGCCTTTTTTCTGGGCGTTCCTTCGGATCGCCTGGTATTAAAGGCAACCGAAGGGGTCCTTTTAGGTCAGAAAAGAGACATCCTCACCGATCCCTATGGTCGGATGCTGATTCACTATTACGGTCCCAAAGAGACCTTTAAACATATACCGATATCCGATATCCTGGATGGGACGGTCGGGCTGGAATCCCTGCAAGGGAAAATCGTCCTGGTGGGAGTCACCGCCCCTGGGGCCTCTGATCTAAGAGTGACCCCCTTTTCTCCAGACATGGCCGGGGTTGAAAAACACGCCAATGTGATCGGTTCAATCTTAGAAAATAAATTGCCAAGAAGAATGGCTTTCCCAATCAATTTAATAATTCTTTGGGGGTTTAGTTTCCTCTCCACCCTTTTTGCCGTCCGCATTAAAGCCACCGGGGCTTTTATCACGACCTTATCGGCTATCCTGTTGATTTTATCGGCAGGATATGTCTTGTTCATCATTTGGGGGATTTGGATTAATATCGCCTATCCATCCCTTAACCTCCTTTTAATTTTCGTCAGTGGTATGGCCTATAATTACGCTACAGAAGAACGATATGCCCGGAGAATCCGGGCCATGTTTTCCAATTATATCACCGAGCGGGTGGTTAATGAACTGATCAAGAATCCGGAGTTGGCCCGCTTAGGCGGAGAACGACGAGAGGTGACCATCCTTTTTTCCGACATTCGTGATTTTACCGACTTTTCAGAGAAGAATGCTCCAGAAGAAGTGGTGTCCATCTTGAATGAATATCTGGAGGCCATGATCGAGGTGATTTTTCACTGGGAAGGAACCCTTGACAAATTTATCGGCGATGCACTCGTTGCCTTCTGGGGTGCGCCATTAAGACAGGATAACCAGGCCGAACTGGCGGTCCACTGTGCCTTGCACATGATTAAAAAATTAGAAGCCCTCCAGGATAAATGGAGAGCCGAAGGCAAACCCATCCTGACTTCAGGAATCGGCATCAATACCGGTGATGTCTTGGTTGGCAATATCGGGGCCGAAGGGAAAAAAATGGATTACACGATCATCGGGGATCACGTCAATCTCGGGGCCAGGGTAGAATCCTTGACCAGGAAATACAATACCCAGATCCTGATTACCGAATTTACCCTGAATAAAATCCGAGGGGATCTGAAGAATAAGTGTTTCGGGCACATGGAGATCAAAGGTTTGGAAAAAGTGATCGTCAAAGGGAAAAAATTGCCTGTCCGGATATATGGCCTTTCATCCCTGGATTCGGAGGCAGAATGTGTGCTGACGGAATGTTCGGAAGATCGGACCGTCATCTTTTTAGATAAATAGTTAGGCTTCCGATTTTCAAAAGGGTTCCCCTCCTCATGGATGGCGTATTTTCCAACTCAGATTACCAACCGATCCTGAAAGGCCTTGAAGAAAGGAGGTGAGGCCATTCATCTGCCAAATATAAGTTTGACCAGTTGTGGCATGACGCCAGAGAATATCGGCCTTCCCTTCCCCATTGAAATCGCCAACCCCTTGGATTTCCCAATTAGGGTCACTGACCAGACCCGCAGAGCCCTGGGAGACAATCGAGACCCCGTTCATCAACCAGACATAGACCTCTCCGGTTACGTTATGACGCCAGAGAATGTCATATTTGCCTTCCCCATTGAAATCGCCAACCCCTTGGATTTCCCATTTAGGATCACTGACCAGAGCCACTGAGCCTTGAGAGACAATCGAGACCCCGTTCATCAACCAGACATAGACCTCTCCGGTTACGTTATGACGCCAGAGAATGTCATATTTGCCTTCCCCATTGAAATCGCCAACCCCTTTGATTTCCCAGTTAAGATCACTGACCAGTGCCGCTCGGCCCTGGGAGGCAATCGCAGCCCCGTTCATCAACCAGACATAGACCTCCCCGGTTAGGCTATGGCGCCAGAGGATGTCGTATTTACCGTCCCCATTGAAGTCCCCAACCCCTTTGATTTCCCAGTTAAGATCACTGACCAGACCCATTGATCCCTGGGAGACAATTGAAACCCCATTCATTTCCCAGAGATAAACCTCTCCGGTGTTGCTGTCGCGCCAGAGGATATCGGCGAAACCGTCACCGTTAAAATCACCAATTCCTTTAATCTCAAAGTCCGGAGGGGCACCCCCTGGAGAACCGGTCAGAATGGGGGTCAGACCGTCCATAAACCATAGGTAAAGCTGCCCCGTAGCAGCATGCTGCCAAAGAATATCCGCCTTCCCGTCTCCGTTAAAATCATTCCGGATATAGTATGGATCAACCACTTCTACCTGATGATCGGCCGAAAGGTTGGTAAATTTAATTGAACAGACGGCCCCGATGGAAACGCCATCGACTCTTACCTCTTTGATATAGCCAGTCGGTGAATCCAATCCTGTATCCAGAATCACCTCCGAACCGGCATTAAACGTCCCGGTGCAGGTGGTGCCACAATTGATTCCAGCAGGAGTGCTGGTGACCGTTATCGGTCCGGTGGTGACAACGGTAATGGTATAAGCCAGCCGGGCGGCGGAATAATGCTGGGTCTGATTGGCCGTCACACCGACATAGGTGGTCCATGACGGGGTAAAGGCATAGCCGGTCTTGACCGGCGTCACCGTTCCCGACCACCCGTGGCTGACTGTTGCCGAATAAGACCCATCAGCGGCAGTGATCGGACTACCCGGCAGACCGGTTAAAATTACGCCACCAAGTCCAGATCCCCCGACCGTAACCGTCCCGGAAATGGTCAGATCCGGAAGAGAAATAGAAACCGATAATCCGCTGGACCAAGAAGAAATAAGACCGGTATCCAGTGCGCAGCGGGCCATAACCTTGACCGTATAGTTCCCGGCGGAAGCCCATGATTTTGAGGCGCTGGTGGTCCCTACAGCCAACCAGCCGGAATCGGTCCCATCCCCCCAGTCCATGAGATACTGTAGGGAATGACCAAAACTGGAAGTGGATCCTCCGGTGGAATAGGTATATAGGCTGCCAATAGTTCCACTGGTAGAACCACTGGGTGTATTGGGGGTGGAGATGGTCTCCGCGATTAAAGTGATAACAGCGATGTAAGCCGATGACCAGTTCCCGACCACATCTTTAAATTTTACATAAACCGTTTTCGGCCCGCTGCCTGAACTTAGGGTCCAGGACCTGGTGACGGCAAATGCCTCTGGAGCAGAATAGGTAACATTATCATTGGAAAACTGCATCTGGGAGCAGCCGCTCCCCGAATCGTTGCAGATGAGGCTCAAGGTGACTGCCGTTGAGGTCGTGGAAGCGGCCCCTCCGTTAATCTGAATCGTTCCCGTAGGCGCAGTGTTATCGGCAGTGGTGAAATGCCAGGTAAGAGACCAGTCGCTGGTGCCTCCGGCATTGGAGGCATTCACTCGCCAATAAAAAGTCGAATACTCGCTTAAGCCGGACAGATCGTAAAACAAACTGGTGATTCCGGACTGATCGTCAATAGCAGTCTCAAAGTCGGAAAGGGTGGACACCTGGATTCTATAGGAATCAGCCCCGGAAGAGGCCGCCCAGCTTAGAGTTGGGCTGGTTGAAAGGCCTGTGGATCCATCGGCAGGTGAAGTCAAAGTTGGAGCCGGAGGTGGGGATGTCGCATCGGGAATTTTTAGAATAAAAACGTCTTTATTACCCCCATTCGTCCCCTGGATGGGATTTTGGGTAGGGAAGTCATTGGAAGATGTAAAGCCGGTGACATAGGCATTACCGAAGGAGTCCACGGCAAGGCCATAACCACGATCATCATCACATCCTCCGAGATAGGTTGAATAGACCAGGGCCGAACCGGCGGGATTGATCTTGGCGATAAAGGCATCCCAACTCCCGGCGAGTGTCCCCTGTATAGGATTTTGGGTGGGAAAGTCTACGGAGTCGGTATAGCCGGTGACATAGGCATTGCCAGCGCTATCCACGGTAACACCTTTGCCCCAATCCTCACCCCACCCTCTGAGGTAGGTGGAATAGACAAGGGCCGAACCGGCGGGATTGATCTTGGCGATAAAAGCGTCATAACTTCCACCGGCAGATCCCTGGATGGGATTCAGGGTAGGGAAGTCACTGGAAGTGGTATAGCCGGTAACATAGGCATTATCGACGCCGTCCACGGCAATACCATTACCATGGTCCTCAGCACTTCCTCCGAGAAAGGTGGAGTAGACCAGGGCTGAACCGGCAGGATTGATCTTGATAATAAAGGCATCCCAACTCCCGGCGAGAGTCCCCTGGATAGGATTTTGAACAGGGAAGTCGAGGGAGTTGGTTTCGCCAGCAATATAGGCATTGCCGGAAGGGTCCAGGGCAATACCATTGCCCCAATCATCACCACTGCCTCCGAGAAAGGTGGAATAGACCAGGGCCGAACCTATGGGGTCGATCTTGGTAATAAAAGCGTCCCATCCACCGCCAAAAGTCCCCTGAACAGGATTTTGAACCGGAAAATCGCCGGAGTTGGTTTGGCCGGTGACACAAGCATTACCAGCATTGTCGACGGCAATACCTTTGCCCCAATCCTCCCCGCTACCTCCGAGAAAGGTAGAATAAACCAGCGCCGAACCCGTGGGATCGATCTTGGTGACAAAGGCGTCCCATCCGCCGCTAAAAGTCCCCTGGATAGGATTTTGGGTGGGAAAATCGCCGGAGTCGGTTTGGCCGGTGACATAGACATTGCCACCGCTGTCCACGGCAATACCAAAGCCATAATCATAGCCGCTACCTCCGAGAAAGGTAGAATAAACCAGCGCTGAACCGGATGGATTGATCTTAGTAACAAAGACGTCCCATCCCCCGCCAAAGGTTCCCTGGATAGGATTTTGGGTGGGAAAACTACCGGAGGAGGTAAAGCCGGTGATATAGGCATTCCCTGAGCTGTCCACCGCAATACCCTCGCCACTTTCACCTAATTCTCCATTTCCTCCGAGGTAGGTGGAATAAACCAGAGAAAAGGTCGGATCGATAGTCAGGGGAAGGGATCTGTCGTACATGCCAACCTTGAAGCCATAGGAGTCTTTATCCAGGGCGTAGGCTACTTGGACATATTCCTTCTTTCCATTTTTTTCCTGAAAGGCTACGGGCTTGGAGAATCGGGCCTTTTTATAGCCAAAGCCGATTTCAAGTTCTCCTTGATGATTGATTTCCAGGGCGCCGGCGCCTTCAATGGCCAGTTTGATGTCTTGGGGATCACCCCCTGCTCTGACCGTAAAGATCTTCTCCACATTATTGCCGTGGGCAACTAAATGCAGATCGATTTTCGGGTAGACTTCCCCCAGGCTGATTTGATTATAGGTCGAGATATGGGTCTGCCACTTGGCCGGGTCATTACCTAAAAAATAATTGACCCTGGTCGAGGATGGATCTTGGCCTTGAGGAGAAGAGAGTGAAGCCTCCAGGAGTTTCTCTTTAAAGGTGCGGACTTTAAGGCCCTCCGGTGAAGTACTTTTTACACCGGCAATAGGCTTTGCCTCAAAAAAAGGCAGGCAGTAGACCATTTCACCAGACTTTGTGACAAAAAAGTTTCCTCTAAAGGTCCGGGCATAGAAGCGAACATTTTCATCGGCCACCTGACCTTGATTGAGGATAAAAGGTATCTGTATCTTATAGGCCCTGGTCAGGATGGTTTTCTTTTTCTCTTCAGAAATTGGGGGGTTTTGTCTATCAGCCGCCTTGATAGGATCATTAAACCTTTTAGAATGAGGCAGAGGCGTCTCCATACGGATTAGATTAGTCCGTAGAGAATCCCCCGGTTTTTTTAGTTGCCCGTCCATCTTCCCTGACGAAGAGAAATTGAAAGAAGGGCCGGAGTCTTGTTTTTGAGAAATCAGAAAAGTAATCAAAAAATCGGCTAACAAAAAAATTAAAAGGAGCCCCCAAAAAGATCGCCTTCTCATAGATGTTCCCCACTATTGATGAATAAATAGTTATCTTGCCGTTCCTGATCCTGTCCCTGATATGTTGCCGTTTCCGATGGTCCCGGACGCCGAGCCGGAAAAATTCACCGGGCCGTTGTAAGAGCTGCCGGTCAGAGTACCGGCTCCATTGTTGACCGCAGCATTCCAGGAGGTGCCGTTCCAATACCGGAACTGAAAATCGGCATTTACCCCGCGACCACTACTCAGCCTGATGGGGGAATTGGTGATATTGTCCCTATTAAGACCGGTACCAAAGGTGTATTGTCCGCTGATGGCCCCTGTGTTCCAGGTAGTCGGTCTTTGACCGGTGGAAGGAGCCATGAAGATGACATTGTTCATCATGACCGACATAAAGTTGACCGTCCCGGCCGATCCGGCGACTATGGATCCGGAAAGGTTTATCCTGCCGACCTCTACCGGTGGCGGAGGTGAGGGGGGAGGCGGCGGCGGGGGCGGAGGGGATGGCTGTGGAGAAGGTGGAGGGGGTGACCAGAGCGGCGTGGACTGGGACGATTGCGGGGGCGATTCCGGCTTGGATGAAGACTTCTCGACTATTTCTGGTTTATAATCGGTAACCGGTTGAGGAGTATAGACATCGATGATGGTCGAAGTCCCTGATACGGCATAGGTGGTCTTGTTATATTCTGCCGCCGGGGAGTTTCCATCCTCTCCGCCGGTAAAAATGACTATCTGGGGAACTTCTGAAGGCGCGTCTCCTAATCCACCAGGACCCGGTCCCCCTTCGAGGTTCTTCTCCAAAGGAAGCATATTTCTTTCAATATTCTGCTTCATCCCTTCCGAAGCCTGCTGGGCCGGCAAGGGTGGGTTATTCTGGGTTACTATGGTGAATTGGCCGGGCATCAGGGTAATGATGATATTGGGGAACTGCGGATTAAAGACTTGGATGACGCCTTCCTTGGCAAAAATCCCGGTCAGGTTGCCCTGTTTGAAGACCGTATATTGGGATCCCCTGACACCGGCCACGGCATTGTGGGTATGGATCTCAAACTGGTTGGCCTCCGGCGAAAGGGAAATACGCCTGGTCACTTCCTTGTCCACCCGGGCCTCAACCATGCCCCTGATCAGCTTGATTTTCCCCCTGGCCTTTGTTGAATCGGCAAAGTATTCACTGATGTCCACTCGGGTACGCTGGGACAGCTTTAAGACATTCCGGTCGATAAAAACAATCTCGGCCCGGGAAAGGCTCTTGGTCCGGACAATGTCCTTGACATAAACCGGATCATTAATCTTGACCGTTTTGGCCGGCAGGACTCCTCCTCTAAGGACGTTTACTTGGCCTTCCACCAGGGCAAATCGGCCGACTCCTTCAGCCGCTTCCAGAGAGATGGGTTGAAAGATAATCCCAGGGAATAGAAATGCTAAGGTAAAAAAGAAGAGAACATTGTTTTTAAAAAGGTCGGTAATGGATTCACCCAACCCGGAAGCACGGGAGTTGAACATGATCCCTCCTCAAAAACTGAATTGAATCCCTACGGTAAAAACATTTCTCTCATAATCATAAATAAAAAGGTTGGAATCGGCTTTAGCCCGATAATATTGGAGATTCAGAGTGACATCTTTCCAAAGTTCCCATATCAGGCCGATTGTACCGGAATAGGTCTTATCATTTCTCCTTATCCCAAAAATAGAATGGGTCCGGGTATAATCCTGATAAAAAAGCTCCCCGGAAAGAGAAAGGGATACCTTATCCAGTATCGGGATCAGCAGGTTGAGATTAAAACGATGGCCGTTGTTCTCCCAGTTCTTTCCATCGGTCAGATCCCAGGTAAACTCATACACCAAATTCAGGGACCCTTTTTCCCAAAAGCTATGACTGTAGCCGAGAGAGCCGATGAAAATATGGGCATCCCGGTCCTCATCACTGAATAAAGCCGGCTGAACCATCCATCTCCTGGCATAGCCTAATGAAATCTGGCCGAAATGATTAGGAAGTAGATTAATGCTTAAGCTTGGTCGGGCCGACATAACTCCCAGATACTGGGTGCCAGAGAGCCAGACATGACTGTAAGTGACCGGCAGGGTTAATGCACTCCGTCCGAAATTGTAACCCGGATTTAAAGAAAAGGTCTGGTTGAGCAGATCATGGGTAGTAGTATTGAAATAGCTGTTGGCATAAAGAGTGTATTGGTTACTGAGAAACCAGTTTCCCTCCAGGAGGGGATGGTAATAAGCCCTCAGGGTGGTGATAATACTGCTATCCCTGTCTCCGGTAATCACCACCCCTGGAATAACCCCGGTAGGTTTCAGGACCACATTGTCGTCATACTGATAGGCCACTCCGACCGAGGCCCCCCATGGTTTGTATTTTTCCAGATTTCTTTGGATATCGGCGTCATATTCTCTGGCCAATAGGGAGAAGTCGGAGTCAGGATCCCCTTGAATAATGGCCTGCAGCCGCTCCCTGGATCGTTTGAATTGCTTGTCCTTGGCATAGGCTACAGCTATTTGAAAATCGGCCGATGATTTTAAAACTTGTTCCTTTGCCTTGGCTTTTTGAAAGGCCATAATCGCTTCCTGATTGTGATCCTCCTTTAATAGGATCATTCCCTCTAAAAAGAACAGACGACCGGAACTGAACC
>CAZVHO010000063.1:22231-27016 GCA_964627515.1 uncultured Thermodesulfobacteriota bacterium
GAGCATCTCCCTCGATTTTTTTGTCTCTTTTATTCCTTTTTAACTGCTGGGGGGTCAAGGGTCCGGTTCTTTTCGGCCTTTTCAATATAACCCCAATTTCTGAGAAGGGGTATTAACATAGGATGTGCCGTCTGATTCCAATTTTTCATTAAAATCCTTCCAGAATTTACTTTCCGGTTTCTGCCAATCCGGCCCGAACCGTATATTGAAAAAATCTCCTAATTTTTCAAATAATCGTTTCCAGCCCGGCAAATTTTCATAGCGAATAACATCTTCCAGAAAGGGGACAAGTTCTCCTAATTTTTCTTTAGGAAGATAGGCCCTGGCTCCCATCTCGATGGACCGTTTCAAGGCCTCCGGGGAAAGGGCATGGGCCGTCAACATGGCTACCGGAAAATTCCGTTTTATCGCCAGACTCAAGAGGTCAAACCCACGAACCCCCATAATATCAAGGATCACCAAGTCATAGGTCCAGGAAACCATTTTATCCACAGCAGCCTGGTACGTGGTTGCCGTTTCCAATTGGCAATCCGGACAGGCATCAGCGATCTCCGCCTCGATAATGGTCAACACGTCCTGTTCGTCATCAACAGCCAAAATACGCTGGTCGGTTAATAAGGTCTCCTTCATAATACCTCCTTTTTTATTTGATAAGGACCCGATCATATTGGCCTTTGATGTTGCTGCTGAAATCCCGCCAAAAACGGTCTTCCGATTTCTTCCAATTCGGCCCGAACCGGTCATCAAAAAAATCGTCTAATTTACCGAAAAGCCTGTTCCAACTGGCAGGGGCCTCGAACTCCAGAATATCCTCCAGAAAGGGAACGATTTCTCCGAGTTTCTCTTTGGGGAGATAGGCCCTGGCCCCCATCTCGATGGACCGTTTCAAAGCCTTCGGGGAAAGGGCATGGGCCGTCAGCATGGCTACCGGAAAATTGCGTTTTCGGGCCAACTCCAGAAGGTCGAACCCCTTGACCCCCATAATATCAAGGATAACGATATGGTAATTCGAGGAGTTCAGCATCTCTTTGGCAGCGTCAAAAGAGGTGACCTTGTCGATCAGGCAATCCGGGCAGGCCTCCAAAATTTCCTCTTCCACCAGCCTCAAGACATCCGGCTCATCGTCCACAACCAGTATCCTTTTGCCATTTAAAATTGATTCTGACACCTTCTGTTTTCTCCTTTCATGGTTTAATTGGAAAAGAGAGACAAAAAATGCTCCCTCCTGAGATCAGACAGTCTTCCACCCCTTGACAATAAGGGCAATCGGAGATCTTTCCCGGGCAAAGGTCTCCGTTATCAGGAATGTGCATACACCGACGGCTTTCCACCGAAAGATCAAACCCGAAGCGTTGTCCATAGAGTTTGGCCTGAAGAAGGCCCAGACCCTTACCGCCGGCATAAAAATCATAAGGTTTTTTGGACGTATATAAATCCGTTTCCTGAGTATGAAACAATCCGTCAAACAGGGATTTCTGGTTCTCTTCGGTAATTCCGATCCCGAAATCTTCTATCCTGATAACGAGTTGACTATCTCCTTTTTCCCATCGAATCCGAATCGTTCCTTCATCCGGTGTATTTTCAATGGCATTCTTAATCAGACTTATCAAGATTTCTTTTAAAATAAGGGGGTCCATAGATATTGTGAGGTCCAACGGTTCCACTACCTCGATGGTTACCGAACGGTGACTCCTCTGATCTCTATTCCTCTCAAGGATCTCCTGAATGAATGGAACGAGAGACATTTCTTCCCGAGTGGTCTCTTTACCGTGAATTTGTTCTTCCATCCATTGGGCTACCAGTTGCCAATGATTATGGATCTCCCCGGTAATCTGAAAGGATCTGTTCAATCGTTCCCACAATTGCTTTGCTTCTTTCAGAATAAAGGTTTCTTCCAGGAACTGGTTGGAGCGGATGATTTTATCGGTCTCCTGTTGTATCTCCAGGAGACGCCTCAAGTGCTTCTCCAAGGTGTTGAAAAAAGATTCCTCGATGAGTTGACTCTCTTGTTTTTGACATTTGCGCTTCAGGATCCGGAGGCTGCCCTGGATAACCGACAGTGGGGTCCTCAGTTCGTGAGAAAGATGATCCAGGGCCTTATCCTTAACCTGGTTAAGGCGTTTTAGCTCCTGACGGGACTGCTCCAGGGCTTCCAGTCGGGCTTTTTGAAGCTGGGCCATTTCCAGGAAGACGGCCGCATGATTGGCAAAGGTCCTTAAAAAGACCTCATCTTCATCGGTAAAAATCCCTTCTATGGCATTGAGGAGTTGGATGACACCCAATATATGCCGATCCCTTGTAAAAATAGGCAGGCATAAAATGCTCCGGGTTCTATACCCGGTATCCAGATCAATCTGTTTGTTAAACCTGGGATCCTCATAGGCATCCCTCAGATTAAGTGTAGCGGCACTTTGAAAAACAAAACCCGCTATCCCTTCCTTAGCGGACAGGCGGATGATACGCCCCTCGATGCCCAGGGCTACGGTGGTCCAGAGTTCATCCCGTGCCGGATCATGCAAAAAGATACTGCACCGGTCGGCTTTCATCAGGGCTGTAGCTTTTTGAGCGATTTGATATAGGAGGTATTCTACTTGAAGGTCGGAACTGATCAGTTGTCCCAGTTCCAAAAGAGACTGAAGTTTACGGTTCTGTTCGTCTGGATCTTGGGGCTGATCTTCGCTCCGGCGAATAAAACGTCTGCGTTCTCCCTTAGGGGGGCGAATTTGCTCAGACCTCATCACGGAAGACATCATGACCACTATACCTCTTTCCCAAGAGGGTAAATAGGTTTGATGCGAAGGGCAGGCTTATCTGTACAGGGATAAAAAACTATTTTATCTTTTAATCAATCAGGCAGATTAGTCAAGAGAAATCTTACGAGGTTAAATCCTAATTCTCCCCTCTCACTTTAATATCTTATTCCCCGTTAAAAAAAACGGGCAAGTTTTTTGACCCTTGCCCGTTTCCCTCATCCCTGGTGCCGAAGAGGGGACTCGAACCCCTACAGGCGTTTGCCTACTAGACCCTGAACCTAGCGCGTCTACCAATTCCGCCACTTCGGCATTAATTATTTGGTTGATTTTTAAAAGTTTTAAAAATATAAATGAATACTTTATTTCTGTCAAGCGGTTTAATAAAAAAACGGTACAAGGTGCAGGGTTCAAGGTGTAAGGTCAAAGAAACAACCTTGTACCTTGGACCTTGGACCTTGGACTTTCGACTTTGGACCTCATTGAATCTATGGGAACCTATTTTTCCGACATCGATCAAATAATCGAACCCCTGCCGTCCCCGGTATTGACCATAGGAAATTTTGACGGCATTCATCTGGGGCATCAGAGCCTTTTTCAGAAAGTGGAGGAACGAGCCCTGGCCATAAAGGGGACCTCCATGGTCATCACCTTCCACCCCCACCCGGCCCAGGTCTTAAGACCCGGGAAAGCCCCCAGACAGATCGTATCCGATGACGGCAAGATTGAATTGATTTTCCAATACGGCATCCAGGTGGTCCTGTCCATCCCTTTTACCAGGGAATTTTCCCAGATACCGGCCAGATCCTTTATCCAGGATATATTGGTGGACCGGATCGGGATGAAAGAGATTGTGGTTGGTTACGACTATACTTTTGGGAAAAAACGGGAAGGCAATATCCACCTCCTTAAGGAATTAGGCGGGAAATTGGGATTCCAGGTCCATATCCATCCACCGGTAACCATCAAGACCCATCTGGTCAGCAGTACCCGTGTCCGGGAGCTGATCGCCTCGGGGGCCATGGAAGAGGCCAAACTCCTTTTGGGCCGCCCCTTCAGCCTCTCGGGGACCATTATAACCGGCAAGGGTATAGGCCGTTCCATCCTGGGCATTCCCACGGCCAACTTGAATCCCATCGAAAAACTGATGCCCCAAAGGGGAGTCTATGTGGCCCGGGTGGAAGGCCTGGAAAGGCCTTTTTTCGGAGTAACCAACGTGGGTTTTAATCCCACCTTTGCCGGCAAAAACATCTCCGTTGAGACCTATCTTTTTGATTTTGAAGGAGATCTCTATGGAAAGGCCATTAAGCTTTTTTTTCTAAAGCGGCTTCGGGGCGAAAGGACCTTCTCCGGTCCGGAAACCTTAAAAACACAAATTTTTAAAGATATCGCCCAAGCCAAAGCCTGGCTCTCAAAGGGAGGTCTTCTTTGATGGTTTTTTTTCATTTTTTTTCTTGACAAGAAGCGCTCCAAAAGGTAAGAGGAGCGTGACAATTTTAACAAGCTTGAACCACCCCATTTTATGTGGACCTAAGGAGTTATCAGTCAGTGTTTTCCCAAATGTTACAAGCCGGCCTCGGTGAATTCTTGTTTGTCTTTATTTTTTTTGTTGTCGGCCTCATATTACCCCTGACTATGGTGATTATCAATTTCGTACTCGGACCACGCATCTTCGGGGCAAAAAGGCTGGCGACGTATGAAAGCGGCATGCCCCCTATTCGTACGGCCTGGATGCAGTTCGGGGCCTCCTACTATCTTTTTGCCCTGATCTTTCTGGCCTTCGATGTGGATGTCCTTTATCTTTTTCCGGTTCTGATGGCTTATCAAAAGGGAACGGGATTTTCCGAGCTCATTGAGTTCTTTATCTTCCTCTTTCTGATATCGTTGACCATCGTCTACGCCTGGCGTAAAGGAGTTTTTAAATGGAAGTAAAGGGAGGCGCCCCCATCTGCATTCCATCCAGGGATCTATCCAAGGAATATGAGGAAAGCCCTGCGGTCGTGGGATTTGCTCCCGTGCAGGATCTTTTGGATTT
>CAZVHO010000063.1:27116-28872 GCA_964627515.1 uncultured Thermodesulfobacteriota bacterium
AGGGCAGAAAAAGCTGCTCGTAGAGCTAAAAAATAGTCTGGCCCAGGCCGTGCCCGAAGGGCAGGTCAGCGAGGGCGACTATACCAAAACCGGCTATCACCTGGAGGTCCGTTTGGACCAGGTGGGTATGCGTCGGGTGGCCAAGGAGATGCTTCAAAGGCGTTTTCTCCTGGAGACCATAACGGCCGTCGATTTTATCGATCATTTCGAATTAATCTATCTCTATTCTACTTATTTCCAAGATAACTTCCGGTTGATAACCCGCATCCAAATACCCAAAGAAGCCGCCCCCTTTTCCATCTCAGCCGTTTATCCCGAGGCCATCTGGCTGGAGCGGGAGGTTTATGACTTTTTCGGTATCCGCTTTCAGGAACACCCGGACCTGAAGAGGATCATCAATCCCGATGAGGCCGATTATTTTCCTTTACTCAAAAACTTCGGCAAAACAAAATTCACGACAGATATAGACGACATCCTATGCTGAACGTAAAAACCATAGACGACAGTTCAATCACCGAACGGACCTATCAGCTCAATCTGGGTCCCCAGCACCCCAGTACCCACGGGGTCATGCACCTGTTGGTGACCCTGGACGGCGAGGTAGTGATCAAAATCGAGCCGATGATCGGCTACTCCCACCGGGGCCATGAAAAAATGGCCGAAAACCGGATTTATGAACAGTTTTTACCCAATCCTCCCAGGATAGATTATATGTCCGGCCTGATCTTCAATTATGGTTATTGCCAGGCTGTAGAGAGGCTTTGCGGAATCGAGGTCCCCAGGCGGGCGGAATACATAAGGGTTATTACCTCAGAATTAAACCGTATTGCCAACCATTTTGTCGGGGCCATGGACTTTGCCATGGGACTGGGGGCCATTACCCCCTTCCTGTACGGGTGGGATGACCGGGAACACATCCTGGACCTTCTGGAAATGATTACCGGTTCCCGCCTGACCTATAGTTACGGCCGCTTCGGCGGGGTGCGCAACGATATCACCCAGGAATTTTATGACGGCACCCGCCGTTTTATCGACCGGCTGCGCGGCCGCTTCTGGGACTATGAAAATCTGATTAATCAAAATATCATCTTTATCAAGCGGGCCAAAGACGTGGGCGTCATCACCAAAGAGGTGGCCCTGGAATACGGGGTTACCGGCCCGACTTTGCGGGGTTCGGGGGTCAACTATGATGTCCGCAAAAATGAGCCCTACTCGGCCTATCCGGAGTTTAAATTTGAAATCCCAACTCGGGAAGAAGGCGACTGTCTGGCCCGCTACCAGGTTCGCATGGCCGAAATGGAACAAAGTCTGAACATCATTGAACAGGCCCTGGACCACCTACCCCCGGGACCGGTCCGCTCCAAGGTCCCCCGGTTTGTCACCCCGCCGGAGGGTGAGTGTTATTTCACCTTTGAAAGTGCCAAGGGTGCCGCTGGTTTTTATATCGTCAGCGACGGGTCGCGCATCCCTTACCGGATCAAGGTGCGGGCCCCCTCCTTTTCCAACTTGTTTGTCCTGACCAAGATCTGTCCAGGACATTTTCTGGCCGATGTCATTGCCATTTTTGGCAGTCTCGATGTAACCGTTCCGGAGATTGATCGGTGAATATTACACAACTTCCCTACATAAAAGACCTTTACGCCTTCCTCGGTCCGGACATTTTGGCCGGCCTGGTCGGACTGGCCATCATTGCCGCCATTGTCCCTTTAAACGTCGCCTTCCTGGTCCTTCTGGAAAGAAAGGTGGCCGGACACAT
>CAZVHO010000064.1:0-28715 GCA_964627515.1 uncultured Thermodesulfobacteriota bacterium
TTCCTTCTTGCTTTCGAGATTTGTAGTCGCCGGCTGCCGGTTCCTGAATATCTTTTTCTCAATCCCCCGACCCATTACATGGTGCAAGGTCCCGGCGTATTCAAGTCGCTTGTCTTGGCAAACTTCTACTTTATAGCCTCCTCTTATAATTTTTCAAGCCAATTCAGAAGCAACGTCCCATTTTACCACATAAGCCCGGCTCGGGCTATGGAACGGTCGGTTTCGCCCAAACGCATACGGGCTATGATCTGTCGGTACTGATGCATCTCGAACCCCCTGTTGCTCATGGGTGTCCCTCCTGGCTCTATTTTTCCCAGGAGGATACACCAGGTTGATGGAAAGTCCGAAACCCTTTGTTTCGCTAAGTGATTCCTTTACGGCGATCCTGAGGTGGCGCCATTAGGTGATCACGGGATGGCGCCATTAACCCGATCACGCTTTGGCTCCATTAGGGTGATCAATAACACAAAAAATAACTGAATGAAATGGACAACGTCCCCAGAACATTCAACTCTTGCAGTAGACACAAGCCCAACAGCCGCGCGACACTAAAGTTAGGTCGACCGGTTTTGCCATAAAGCATCGCATATCGATCTTCGTTCTTAAGCAGTATGGGAAGGACTTCGAGTTTAAACAACTGAGCCCAGGAAGATTCTATGCGATTGCGTGATGAGGGGGAAAGCTGTGTGTCTATACCGAATAACTTTTGTTGGGGAGATGTTTTCTTGTACATGATTATCTTTAGCATATTCATGCAGTTAAAGCAAGAGATACTTCTCGGGAATTAAAAATAAAAGGCGTTCCATCTTACACTTTTGCAGTATTTACAGGAAATTTGATAAAGCATCTTGCAGTGATCATCTTGAAGGTGAGTTACTTCTCAGGAATCAATAGTTAACAGCGTCCCACTTTTCCCCAAAAAAGGCTTGTCCCGCTGAAAGCGGGATTTAAAGTTCGGTACCAATGAGCATCGGGGAACCCAATGAATCACGTCTGCCTGTCAGGCGAATATCGGAGGTGCGTTCAAAAAAAGGGAAAATTTCTATCTCATTAAAATCTATATCTTTCTTTGAGAGCTAAATTTTCTCTTGACAGGGGGCTTATAGGATGTTCCCTCTTTCCTCTTCTTCCTTCGAAGCCGCTTCCAGAAAAATAAGTATTATGTCCCCATAATTCCCAAGATGGTTTTGGCATTGGGAAAAGGCACGTTATCGATCAGGACAACAGGGGTTTTTCGGTATAAATCGGATAGGTCCTCCTGGAGAACATCCTATTTACATAAGATGTAGTCTTGAATGACCGAATCCTCGAGGATTTTCATCGTGGCAACATGAACAGCATTAGCCAACGCACTATGTAACCCATGAGAGCTATTTTCCTCAACACTAAAAATCTTAACATACTTCCTTTCGGGAACACTAACCTCCAACTGAAGATTAGCCCCGTCTATAAAAACGAAAGATGGAACCCAACCTCTCACACGGCTTGGTATACCCTTAACTTCTTTCGTGGATACCTGAATAACCTTGGGAGAATTTTTGTTCACTTTGACATTAGATTTCTCGAAGGCATCCCTTATGTAATCAGCAACCCCACCCCACGAGTCCATAAACTCCTTTGGAGTGATGAAGAATTTATGTGCTCTTTCTTTATAAAAAAGATAATCTTCTTCCCTCGTTTCAACGCTGATAATATTTATCGTCGGAGCTGATATGCATTTGGAGAGGGCTTTTAAATCCATGGATTTTGTTTCATACGATTCATATAGCCTTACAGGATCAAGGTTTTGTACCACATACTTCGTCTCATTATGGGCACAGGAAGTTAAGGACAGGATTGCAAAAGAAAACCCGACACCCGCTACCACCAATCCCAGAATCTTTTTCATTTGTTACCCCCTAGGTTTTAAGTAACTCGCACCTTACTCCCACCCCTCTGTCTCACATGGAAATTAAGGTAGTCAATGAAAGAGTATCCTTCAGATTTTGATTGCCGCTTTCTTCGAGCAATATTTATTAAGGATTGAAAACCTGCCTCTCGAATATGCTCTTGTTGACACACGGTTGACAATCAGTCCATCTGAATTAATTTTGATGACAAGCCATTAGACTTATTACTTATTGAAGCTATTACTGCTCTTTTGCGCATAGGCATTTATTTCTGGCGACATAGCCATTGCCTCAACAATTTCCTGAATGGCATACTCCATGGATTCAGCTGCTGCAAGTCCTGCTGCCTCATTCATTGATGAAACAGAGGTTTTATAAATATTTTCCCCAGACTTGTTTCCTGAAAATTCAAATAAATTAACGCCTTGGTTATCCAGCACGACAATTTTTACAGATGTATTGACTTCAATAGCCATTCCTTTAAATCGATAACGGAAATTCTCGATTGTAGGAATAATTACAAAATCAATATCAGATGGAAATGGTTTATTTTTAATTAATATTATTTTATCAAAAACAACTGAAAAATTATTTAGTGTGCTTTTTTTTAGCATTAGACCTAAGAGAAAGGTATATGTAACATTCCAGCCCGCGTCTCCCTGCGGTTTATCGGTAATGGTAGTATTTTCCAAAGTATCCGAAATAAGTATTGCGACTCTCAAAGGTAATTTTTTTGCAATAGTGGGAGGAGGCATAGATACATCCATTATGGGTACGGTAGCTTTGACTAGACAACCCGAGACTAGTAATATCATTAATACTCCAATAAGTAACTTCAACATTTTCATGGTTTATCTCCCTTAAACCAAAACTTTGAAATATTCGTTACGCAATATTTGAATGTTAATAAGACTAAAATAAAAAACCCCACCTCTCTGTTGAGAAATGGGGTCTATTTTTCTTCCATCGACTCTCCTTGGCTAAAGGTTGCTATCATGAGAAAGGACTATATTTAAACCATAAAAATTCCTATCCTGATATTTCTTAAAAGTCAAGTTATTTGATTGTTTTAGCTTTTTTTTCGAAATCATCAATTTCCCCCGGCGTAAAGAGGGACGTTCTTCACGGGGTTCAGTAATTTTTTCATTTCTCTTTTCTTTAATATTTAACCATCGCCAAAAATCATTGGGCCGGTTTTGAGCCTTGCGGCGCGGGCGACTATCCAGGCTCCGAAGCAGTTTGCGCAGGCTCTGCCAGTTCCCCGATCATCATTTGACCCCACTCGTGTAGCTTCAAATCGGCGTAGGTCTTGAATACCCGTCCGTCTTTTGTAGTGATGGGGACATCGTGTCCGCCATCCATGACCCGTCTGGCGACCTGGTTCGTGAAGGTCGTCTTGCCGGCGCCGTTCGGCCCGGCTATTACGATGAGCTTCGGTCTAAGCGCTTTCTTTGTCATGAGAAATGAACGCGGCGCGGGCCGAGTCAATCTCCCTGCGCAGGCTGGTTTTCATTCTTTCCTTCTGTTCAACCGTCTGCGCCCTTACCCGGTCGCCAACGGCGCTCATGATCTCGTTCAGCTCCTTGTCGGACAGCTCTCGAAGTCCCTCGGAATCTTTAACAGGTTTTCGTTTGAATGCCATAGTTATTTGCCTACCTCTCTATCCTCAGAAATTCTCATTGATATTAATCAGAATTTCCTTTTTCACAATAGTGAGTATATGAAGAAGAATTTTGTGCGTCAAGAGGATTTTGCCCACAAGATTCAATCTTTAACAGAAAATTGCCTAAAAGTGAACGGAGCTTCTTGTGTCTTAGTGTTTCGAAATCATCAACTCTCCCCCGGTGGATGGTCCAGAAGTCGTCGGACAGGTCCCGGCTGTCAAGGTACGGATAAGGAAGGGTGAAATAACCTTTTAGCCCCCAAGCTTTCCCCTAGGAATTCCGAACGATAAACCTCTTTTTGGCGTCATCGTATCCTACAGCCAGGACGGCATGTCTGCCCAGGGCCTGCTCTTTGGGTTTGGGCATGGGGACCGTGCCGGTCTTCGCGACCTTCTGGGTTTGAAAGCTTTCGTAGACCATAAAGCCGAAAACAAAGGGATACCCCTCGGCCAGACAGGCCCGCATCTCATCCAGGGTCAGGATGCGGTGGTAGGAGGTGATCTGGTGGTCCAGGGCTTCCTTGTAGCAGGCCGGTTTCGGCTTGGTCTTGAACTTCGCGACCACGTAAGGCCAGTTTTTCTCGGAGCAGACGCCCTGCTTGGCCAGGGTCTTGATGCCGTCCCGCAGCATGGCCCCGGAATCGGAATTTATGGAATGCTCCAGGGCGCGCTCGTTGTAATAAATAAAGAGACGGCTGAAGTCCTGAAAAGGAACCTTCTGAAGTAGTGCAGACATTAGGCGCGGCGCAGGTTCTGACGACTTAATTTAAATTCTCTACCGGCTACGAAAAGGTGGTGAATGCGAAAAACCGTCTTCTCGTGCGCCCTGCGGTGGCGAGTTTCCTTAGTCCGGGGATCGTCAGGGCGAATCGTAGAGGCGACGAAGCCGCCATTCTTGTCCATGCGGAGTTCTGCAAATCGTTTGCGTATGTTGTTCTCGACGTTCTGCATGGCCCGGTGTGTGTCTCCATCAAGGACATAGGCAAGCATCGCGCCGTGCCGAACAAAGCGGGCGTATTTGCCGTCCACGAATCGCTGCATGCCTTCCTTGACATACTCGTCGGCGAGCGAGCGGCGGACGCCTGAAATGACAGCATTCAGACGCTTCGCCTCAAGGCAAAGGTAAATCTCCTGTTCTTGGAGCGACGGGAAAAACACAATATCCTTTCTCCCCGTTTCCTTCACCAAGTCCGTATCGACCTCTACGTCCTGATAGCGGATCAAGAACGCATGGGCGTTACGGTCCTTGGCTTTGATGAGCGCGGAGTAAAGCTTGACTGAAATCGCATCCTCAAGGTCTGATGGGCCCGGTATTGGCATCTGCTCCCAAGTCGCGATGACGTGGGAAATAACGCTGGGTAACAGATTCTGCTGGAAGAAGTCATCCCAATAAGAAGGATTTCCGACCGTCATGTCCCTTCCCGAGCCGAATGGGTGAGGATGGTAGCTGCAATCTCGTCGGCGTCGTTGAGGGCGGCCGTATTAGTCCAGAACCGCTGTCCGATCGGTTTAGTGATGTAAAGCAGGTTTTTGTGAAATACTTTCAGCCCGCGTAGCAATTCGAAAGTGCCGTGGCCTTTGCCGACGGTCCGCTGGAGGTTGTCGATGGCTTTCAAGAGTTCGCCTTCGGTCGCGGAAAGAAGGGTCGGATTCTCTCCGCGTTTGGTTTTTTCGAGAACGACCAAGCCAACGCCGATGAACGAATCGGCCATGGTCTTGCCATGCACCCTGTACTCTTGCTTCGCCCAGCCATTCAGCCGGTCACAGAGCAGAGTGGTGTAAGAGGCGCGGAGCGTAGCGCTACTGTGTTTGACTGTCGGCACATTTGGGTTCTTTCGCGCGGGTTGTACGCTCGGAATTATTATGTTAGCCGTGTCGGCAATCAGCATCCGCTCAGTGTCATCGATATCAAAGTAACTTTCGATCAGCTTCTCAACAGACGCTTGTACACTATGTGCAATGTTCTCTCGATTCGTGAGTGGTTTCTTGGCTTGGCGGAATCCGTCTTCGAAGACCTTGGCAGCCTCTCTAACCAACCGCCAAGCTTCTTGTGGCTGTGAACATTGATCGGGAAAAGGAAATGGAAGCCGCAGCAATTCTTGGTCATGAACCTCAGGCCTCGTGACGCCCCAGCTTGAGGAAGTATGGAAGAGGTAATATCGAGCCAGAGTCGACTGTAAGCAGAATGAAAGAAAAATCAACAACTCCCGATCTGTCTTTGGTCCATGAATACCGCGGACAGAACTGCGGAATGTTATTGCGAAGTCGGCATAGGCACAGCGTGAGAATCCACGTGTGACGAGAATATGTGGCGATTCAAACACCGTTGTATTGACGCCCGAACGGCCGCGCACCTGTGTGATTGTCGATGGCAACTTTTGGCAGTCATCAGGAATCAAGAAGGATCTAATATCTCCAGCGTTTATATAAAACCGGGTCGGCAATGTAAGTGTCTTAGCGTCTTCCTGCGGATCTCCCGGTCCCAAGGGCTGAAATCCTTGGGCGATAAGCCAAGGCTTGCCGGCGGCCTTCTCTTTCGTCTGGCGGACATGGTCTCGAAGTCGTGGATACAGCGAGAGACGATTGAGCAGTCGCCAATCTCGCGGCGTTGCCCAGAATCGTTCTTTCCAGATGAGTGGCGCATCATCTCCCTTCAAATCATCAAGGACTTCACGAACTGTGACTCGCGAGCGGTCTTGCGGCAGGATGCTCACGATTTCCGCCTGCGTGAGGGTCCAGTCTGTCTTCGGTGCCCAAAGGTCTATGAGGTGAGCGCTGTCGGCGGGTAGCTCCTTACGATAGCGAACGACCAGACTTCCTGCCTTTGAATTCTCAAAGAGGAACATTCGAAAGTCGGTCAAGTTGATCACCCGATCGACGGCATGCATACGAAATAGCGACTGCTGAAAACGGATGGCAGTGTCGTTGTGATTGAAGAGCGTGCCGTGCGGCAGGACAAAGCATACCTTCCCACCGCCCTCCAGGTGCAAGGGCGCTTTCCAAACAAAGGCTGTCGCCATCTGGCGATCCGGGTGTGGCAAGGTCCGCTCTGCACACCAGCGTACTGCCGGTATATCTCGATCCTTGGCACTGCCCCAGGGAGGATTGCCCACAATGACGTGGGCCTTTTGGGGTAGTTGTAAGGCTTCCGTGAAGAAATCCGCACAATATATTGTCCCGACCGACGGATTCGTACTGGTCTCGCCGGGGACGGAAATCAAGTAGGGAAGACGATTCCACTTGCCAAGCAATTTCTGGATGTCAGGTGGCGATAACTGGTCCAGGAAAGCAAGGTAAAGGCTGAATGCCGTGATCTGGCAGGCACTGCGGTTGCTGTCTACGCCGTAAAGGTTCGTGCGGAGAACGTCCATGAGACCGTTAGCCCGGCGGTCGTAACGTGCACCGGGATTCTTCAACTTCCATTCTTCGGCCAGGCGGTTGAACAGTCCGACGAGAAAAATGCCTGAGCCACAAGCGGGATCGAGGAACCGCTTGTCAAGTAGCGAAGTCTCGCCTTCCAAGGCCACGTCCAAGACGAATTCTGCCAGAAACCTGGGAGTATAAAAGGCCCCTGCTTCCTTCTTCTGCTCCTCTCCGGCTGCTTTCAGAAAATGTTCGTAAATCGCGCTGATGGTTTCAATCGGGATGAAACTGAAATCGTAGGGCCAGAATGCCTGCTGCCCTGTTTGAATATCGGTGCCGTGGAAAAAGCGGTCGAGGATGTCAAGATGCTCGAACCTGATCTGCCGGCTTTCTGCCACCAGGTCAGCAGTGAAAAGATCGCCGTTGAAGTGGTTACCAAGTTGGTCGAACAGCGTGTAGAGATCTACCTTGGCATCCGATCGGGGTTGCTTGGAAAGTATGTCTTTCAAATGTTCCGCGCCGTGGATGTGAAGCGCCTTGAGGTAGGCCCGATCGATGATGCCTCGGTCAAACAGGTAGCAGGTAAAAACCAGTCGGCAAAGAAGTGCATCGAGTGTCTGCGGCTCAAGCTGTGCTGCTTGGACCTGACCAAGCTCCTGCCGTGTCGCGTGAAGGTTGCGGAGCAAATCCCGATCGACCCGTTTACGTGGATCGAAGGAACGCCGGTGGACGTGAAAATACTCACCGGATTCAACGGAGAGCAGAAAAGACCGAAGCTTATCCTGAACACGGGTCAGCGTCTCGACAAGTCCAGATGCCTGCCCAGGTTCTGTGGGAGTATCTTCCGGGGAAATTAGCCCCGAATAGACGTGAATCTCGTCTGGGGCAATGATGACCAGGATCGGGGCGATCCCTTGGTTCCAGAAGGAGCGATGAAGATTGATGATGACGGCGGGGTCAATCTTCCTGAACTGACGGAAGTAGATGACCGGACTGCGTTCTTGGCAGAGAACACCCTCGATGCCAAGCTGCTCAAAGGCACGGCGAAGGGCATTTGAATGCGGCACCTTCCCCGCCACGTCGTCGAGCTCGTCCACGCTCGAAAAAAAGTGCGGCGGCTTTAGGCCATCAAGGCCAAAGTCTTTCTTCCAGTCTTTTAGGGCAGTGGCGATCATTTTCGTGCTGACCTCTTACCGTTTGAATCCGTTATGGATTCTGGGAGGAACTGGCACTCCCAGCTTATCAGGGAATATATAACGTTGGTTCTGAATTGATTTAAAATTCCAAATCCCCTCGATCCCCGTCCATGAAGAAGTCTATATTGAACTATGGAAATTTTTATCTAAATATTCTCAAAAAGTCAAGTTATTTTGATGAGTTTAGCTTATTCGAAATCATCAACTCCCCCCGGCGAATGGTCCAAAAGTCATCGGACAGGTCACGGCTGTCTAAGTACGGGTAGGGGAGGGTGAAATAACCTTTCTGTCCCCAGCCCTCACCCCAGGAATTCCGGATTAGAAATCTCTTTTTGGAATCATCGTAACCAACAGCATGTCCGCCCAGGGCCTGCTCTTTGGGTTTGGGCATGGGGGCCGTGCCGGTTTGGGCGACCTTCTGGGTTTGAAAGCTTTCGTAAACCATAAAACCGAAGACAAAGGGGAACCCTTGGGCCAGACAGGCCCGCATCTCATCCAGGGTCAGGATGCGGGGTGTCAGCAAAGAAAAAAGAAACCGCCCCAGTTGATCCCAAAATGTTAATCCACCTTAGTTGTTAACTCCCCCCTCGCCGGAAAGGCCTGTCAAATCATCTCTCAGCAACCGATGGCGTTTTTCCATCCCCAACTGGGCCCACCGGAAGAGCTCATCGGTGGCCCAGTGGAATTCCCCGTTGTTTTCCAGTAAGGTCTCCAGACACAGATGATACCATTGCGTCGCTCCGGCAAAATTTCCTTTCAGGCGTTCCGCCAGGCCGAGATAATAGCTGAATTCGCAGCGCTGTTTCGGGGTTTCGATCTTTTTTAATAATTGATTCTGGGTCATCAAACCCAGCAGATAGCGGCCGACAAAATGATAGGGGTCGTTGATGTCTTTCTTATAATGGTCGGAAAACGAGTCGGCTAAGCTGTCGGGCTTTTTATTTTGGGCCTGCCAGGCCATCAATTTTTGAAGCCAGATGAATTCCCGGTGATTGGCCGGATAAGTATCCGGTTCTCCGATTAGATCCAGAAGTTCCCCGGACATTCCGTTTTTGTATAAAACCATCAGCAAGAGGGGTTTTTTGTCCTCCGGAACGATTCCCTGAAGAAAGTGCCAGGCTTCCGTTTTCCCTTTCCACTGCCGCAAGAGTTTATACGTGTGGACTGTTTTTTCAAAATTTTCCATCAAGGTTCCACCTCTGGCTCCTGAAATTATTCTGAAGGAAACCTCCTGTTGCCCTTTCTTTGCCAGTCTAAGGGCTAAGGCCTGAATTTCCCAAAGTCTGGCGCCCTGGCGTTTGAGAGCCTCTACGGCCTGCAATAGTTTTTCTTTTGAGGATTGGCCAAAGACCTCCACAAATTCATCGAAATACCATTGGGAAAAGAGGCCTTCCATTGACCGCCCCCTGGCTATTACTTGAGCGGCCGCCTCATCCTCTCCATTTCGCCAGTAAAAACCGGCCGCCTTGGCCAATACGGATATGCCCATCGGATATCGTTCCACGGTCTTTTGGTAGAGTTCTGCGGCTTGGCCGGTTCTTCCCAAATCTTCAAGGGCTCGGGATGCGGCCAGCATGACACCGGCTTTATAAGGATCGATGGTTCCACCCAATGAATCCAGGGCCTTTTGGGGCTTACCTATTTTTAAATAGACCTCGGCCCGCCTGGATTTCATGCTCGAAATGATCAGGACATCGGCCTTTTCGTTTCGATCGATCCATTCGGTCAGGATTTCAATAGCCTCCTTATAACGCTTCAATTCGGCCAAAACCCTGGCCCTTTGGCTGGCAATGGAATGGTTGGAAGAGGCCAATTTCTGGGCATTTTCAAAAAATAGTAAGGCGCGGATTTTAGAGGCCGGGTCTTCTCGGATGGAAAGATATTCTCCGGCCAACTTCAACAGGACAAAGCTGGATGGAAATTTTTCAATCGCCCGAAGTAAAGGGTCCGCGGAGCCTTCGATCTTGGCCAGACTGTAGTAAGCCCCATACTGGTACGGATCTTCCTTAAGTCCGGAGGTATAATGGTAATGGGCCAGGTCATAATTGTGAACATCCTTTTGAAAAAGCCAGCCCATCTTGAACCTTTGGTCCGGACGGCTGTCGAGTTGTGCGGCGGCCCGGGGCAGAAACCGGATTTTCTCTATCGGTGTTTTAAAGGCATCAAAGGCCTTGCAGGTCAAAACCCCTCCTGCTTTCGGATGACGGATTACCCGCTTAAAACAATCCTCCGCGGAATTTCGATTACCCGTTTGGGAGAAAACCTGCCCCTGCATAAAAAGAGTCAAGGGATGATCTTTATCCGTGGCCACCTGGGAATCGACATAGGTTTTGGCCGTCTCGATCACGTTCCAGCGGTGCAAAAGGACATGGAACCGCAGATAAACCGCGTCCAGGTAAAGGGTTTGATAAATCCTTTTAGCCCGTTTCTCATCGATGATAAAAGAAAAGTTTTTATCCGGACCATAAGGGGACCACTGGTTCAACATGGCGGCAAACCTGGAGAAGGAAAGATCCCCGGTTTGTTTCTCTCCGGAAAATCCTTTCAGCCGTTCCTCCCAGGAGAGGGATTCAGGCGATAATTTCTGAGAAACTTTCTTCTCTAAGAGGCTCACTATGTCGAGAGGATAAAGCTCGGTTAATTTTTTTGCCAGCCCCAAATCTCCCGAATAGATATTCTCAACCACCCCCGGATAGACAATCGGAAAAAGCTGCAAGAGGTCCAAGGAGGCTGTTTCCGCTTCTGCGCGTAGTTCGATTTCCCGATAAAGGCGGGAAATTAAATAATACCCCAACACCGATCGCTCCTTCCGATCGAGGAATCCTTTAAGGGTTTTAAAATCCTGGCGCAGATAGGCATCAAGGAGGGAATCCTCTAAAAGGAGAGTCCCTGAAGCCTTAGGTCGCGGGAAAGAGGCACTATAGGCACGGTAACCCATGGTCTGGGCCAAAAGGGCCTCTTCCCGGTTGAGAGGGAGGAGAGGGTCCGTCCACCGGGCCAGTGTCAGGAAAGCCAAGGCTTCGGAAGCAAAAGGGTCGGTGGCTTGGGTTACATCCGGAGTAAGGACCATCAGAAGCAGGGCATATCCCCGGGCAGCCGCCCGCAGGAGTTGTCCATTCCGGCGGCCGCCCTGCCAGTATTCTTCCAGCACGCTCAATCCCATGAGGATGAAACGGGGGTCGACCCGATTGATATATTGAAGGGAGGTCTCAAGTTTAGGATCGACTTGAGTGATCGGCTGGGGCACCGGATAAACTCCCTCCTCCCCGGCCATGGCGGCCAGCCATTCATCAAGGGCCGCTTTAGTCTGAGAAAAGGTCAAGGGAAGGGGCAGGGTGACCTCTTTTCTTACCCTATCCTTAATGAAAGGGATTCCGCTCTTTTTAAGAAGAGGGATTTTGATCCAATGTTCATTGGCCGTAATGAAACCGACCCGGAACTTCTCCATTTTGGGTTGGCGGCCTCTTAGTTGTTCATAACGTTTGGTCAGCACCTCAAAGGCCTGGAGAAGCCGGCGATCAGGCCGCATGCGATATTGATCCAAGAAGGCCTGAACCATATTTTCCGGCCTCACCTCCATAATGGAAGGGGCCGTAAGGGAAAGGGGCCGCCAGGCATTGAAATCTACTTTGGGTGAAAAAACCAGGCGGTACCAATTTTGAAGAAGATAAACGGGTTGAACTTGGGAAAACCCGAAAAATTTGGGAAAGAAAAGAAAGACGGTGCCGATTAGAAAAAGATAGACTGCCATCCTGATGATCCATGTTCTCCTGGAGCGGACCTTTGAAGCGGGAAAGAGGATCGGCGGCGGGCCGGATGACCCGGCCTTCTGGGAAACGTGAACCGGCGAAGGGATAGCGGTTGGTGAATTCTCCGGATTTATTAATGGTTCCGGGCCGGGAAGAAATCGGGCCACGGCCCCCAGCCTTCCCAGGTCGGCCAGGATGGTTTTGGCCTTGGAAGGGGGAACATTATCGATCAGGACCACCGGGGTCT
Organism: uncultured Thermodesulfobacteriota bacterium; assembly: GCA_964627515.1. Lineage (GTDB taxonomy): Bacteria > Desulfobacterota > RBG-13-43-22 > RBG-13-43-22 > RBG-13-43-22 > RBG-13-43-22. The sequence continues at coordinate 12,108 of CAZVHO010000064.1, forward strand.
TTCTGCATAAATCGGCTATGCTCTCACGAGGGACATCCTTAAAAAGACCAAGAAGATAGTCAAGCACCTTGCGCCGGACTTCTTCCTTAGAAGCCGCTTCCAGAAAAATCCTTCCCCGTTCTTGGGATTTCATGGCCATTCCTGTGAAACGCCTGGTTTGCTATTTCTTTAACTTAATCTCAAGATCCCTTACATAGGCAGGATCAGGCTGGAATCCAAGGCTTCTGGCTTGCTCAAGCCGCTCCTGAGCCTTAAGATAGTTGCCCCTGTAGAATTCAAGTACGGACCAATTTAAGTGCAGCAGTGGGTATTTCGGATCAAGCTTTACTGCGGCCTCATACAAACGCTCGGCTTTTAATAATTCATCACGGGAGCCTGTTTTGCCTTTTTCTTTGAGGTATTGATCCAATACCGTATGCGAAAAGGCCAGGTCAACTAATATGCTGACATTCTGAGGCGCTTTCTCAACGGCCAGGCCGAGAAATCGAATGGATTCCTTCAGGTTGTGTTCAGGTTGTTCTTGGGAGGCCCTCCGTCCCATGATCACCCCAAAACCCCACAGCGCCTCTATGCTATTTCGGTCGAACATCCAGGCCGGATTGAACCGTTTCATCGCCGTGTCCAGATCGTCCCGATAATAATACTGCCATCCGAGTTGGGCCGCTGCTTCGCTGATTTTCTTGTCTTGCTCGACCTCCGGGTTGTGTTTTCCACCATACATCGGCAACTCATTGATGGGGTGGTCTTTTGCATTTGCCAGATAGGGTAGGCAAAGCATGGAGATCAATATGAGGAATATTATATTCATTTTCACCGATAAAAAGTTTATAAATTTTTCAGACAGAGATTTCAAATGGAGATGATATAGAAAGTTTGGCCTCCCCACCTCTCACTTTCTATCCGTGGCTATTTGTTAATCATACCTTTCAAAACATTTAATCGATTCTTATATCTTTCATTATTGGGATCTAATTCTACGGCTTTAGAAAAATCAATCAAGGCACGATTGTGATCACCCTTTTTGACCAAAATATCACCTCGGGAGTAATAAGCCTCTGCAAATTTTGGATCTATTTCTATGGATTTGTTTAAGTCTGCCATCGCTTGATCATAGTTACCTTTCTCACCATAAGTGAAACCACGGTTATTAAAAGCCACAGCATCTTTCGGGTTTAACTCCAAAGCCTTATTATAGTCGACTAAAGCGCGATCCTGATCCCCTTTTTCTCCCCAGGCATCCCCTCGATGAACATAGGTTTCGGCATTCTTTGGGTCTATTTCTAAAGCCTTATCATAATCCTCGATTGCTCGATCATATTCACCTTTTGTCTCCCAGACTATCCCTCTATTAATATAAGCTTTTTTTTCTCGTGGGTTGATCTCCAATGCTTTATTATAATCCTTGATTGCTCGAAAATAATCACCTTTATTAGCCCAAGCAACCCCGCGATTCACATACGCGTAAGTATTGTCTGAATCAATTTTAATGGCAAGATTATAATCATCAATAGCATGATCATATTCTCTCTTTTTACCCCAGGCTGCTCCACGATTGACATAAGATTTAACATGATTAGGTTCTATTTCTAAGGCTCTATTGTAATCAGCAATTGCCCCATCAATGTCACCTTTTTTGTATAAGATAAGTCCTCTCGAATAATAGGCTGAAACAAACCGTGGATTTTTCTCAAGGGCCTTATTGTAATCAGCGATAGCTTGATCAACTTTACCTTTTTCAGCCCAGACATTACCTCTGTTTAAATAACTATGAACTAGTTGAGGATTTAAATTTATCGCCTCGCTATAGTCGTTTATAGCATTGTCAAGTTTTCCAATCTTAGCCCATGAAAACCCCCTATTATAATAGGCTTCTGCATAGGTTGGATTAATTTCCAAAGCCCTACTAAAATAATTTATTGCTCGATTAAAGTCCTTTTTTTCCGCCCAATTGGCACCTTCCTTGAATAATTTCTCGGAAATGAAATCCCTTTTTTGATAACTTACCGTTGAAATCATACTGCTTTTATTTATGCACCCCGTTGTGATTAAAAATAAAATGAAAATGATAATCTGGGGACACCATATTAATTTCTTAACCCGGCAAAAAGAATTTGATCTAGTTTTAATCATAGCCCGGATAATAAGGATTGAAGAGACACGGAAGAACCGAACGACCCTTGGGATCAAAATATTTTTTTAAAAGTCGAAACGTCGTCGGGACGACTTTTGCGTCCTCAAAGGGTATGGTGGAAAAAATAATTACTTATGGTGTCTCAAGATTTGGTGCAGATTCAACCTTCCAAAAACCGAGTCCCCAAGGTTGCTCAGTTGACTCAGAATGTCTTGCCTGGAAGGAAGGATCTTGTCTCAGGACAACCAAAATCTTGCTTATTAGAACCCCAAGAACTTACAATAAAAACGATATTTACAGATCGACGCATCATAAATCAGGGCATGTCAAGAGAGCGGTTTATTTAAAAGATATTCTAACTTTGTTTGGAGCAATTTGGCTTCTTGCTCGTTAAAAACGAATTTTCTTCCTTCTATGAAAAGAATTGAATTCTTAAAATCAAAAAGAATAGCCATATATTTTTTTAAAGGTATAAAAAATAAGAACCTGTCGGTATATTTTATATAAACATCATATATTGGATACCAACCTTCTCCGGAAAATTTCTGATTTCTTTTTATTACATTTAAAATTAATTGTATCAATTCTGTTGAAGCTGTTACCTATCAATTTTATTCCAATCTTCAATACCAGAAGACTGATATTCCATATCATGATTTTCAAATCATTCATCCAAGCTGTCTATGGGTTTTCCCGGTCCGCTTCTTCCCGGTGCCCCATATTTCCCATACGTAGGCACTATCCAATTAGGAATCCCTGTGGGATGGACTCCTAAACCACCTCGCGCAAGAACTCCAGAAACATACTGTCCGATAAGGTCGGATTGATCAGCAAGCCCAAATGGATCAATCAAAAATTCACAGGATCACTTAAGACATATCCATACAGATTTAAATCCCCGCCGGCGAAATCAATCGGATCTTTGGCAGTCCAACGGCCGAGGGCTGGGTCATAGTCGCGAGCGCCAAAGCGGACCAAATTGGTATCCCGGTCGTGGAGACCACCGCCGAAGCCAAAGGGAATCCTAAGAGTGAGATTTGTATCATTGATTATACTGCCAAAGGAATCGTAGCCTGATTCTAATCCATTCCGGCATCCTGCTGCCAAGCACCTTTGCCGGAAGGACACCGAATACCCCATTTCTTAGAACTAATTCTTTTTGAGAAAGTATCCTAATAAATAAAAAATTACCATCATGATTCCTGTTATTATGGGAAGAAATAAATATGCAATTACTGAAGTTGAAAATCCGGATTCCATCTTTTCTAACTCATATAACATAGCTAAATTAAAAACAAAATGAGTGAATACAAATGAAGTAGCAGCCCATAGTAATCCATTTAATTGTCGCGTTGTAATTCTATCCTTCGATGGGATCGCGAATACCAAGATACCCAGCGGCAAAAGATTAAGAAGGGTGAATATTATAAATCCAGGAATGACATCTGACTCATCTGGGAAAGATATTGCTGCAGGTACAAATGCTAAAATGATTCCTATGGTTATAATTAAAAAAAGTACTTTCCTCTTTGATTGCATGCTATTCTCTCTTATCATTTTTGGGAGTTGCAGGGTCCTTCTGGTCTTGCATTTTTAAACGGCCTTGAACCAAGTATGCGGACAGTAGAATAGTATTTGGTAGCATACCAAATGCAATCGCTATTCCCACCACAAACTTTGAACATACATAATCCAAAATCATCATCACATTTTTTTCTGTCTTTGTTGCACTGACCATTCTTCCCATCGTAGCAATCATCATGTTCTTGGCAGCATTTAGTAAAATCAAAGCCACCAGGCGAATCAGGAATAATGGCATCGGCCCATCCTGATCCGCAGGCTAACCCAAAGGGATCGATTTTATTAATTGAATTATTTACGACATATGAATATAAATTCGTATCTCCACCACCAAAATCAATAGGATCTTTGGCGGTCCAGCGGCCGAGAGCTGGATCATAGTCCCTCGCACCGAAGCGGACCAGCCCCGTGTCTCGGTCATGCAAGCCCCCAGCAAAGCCAAAGGGTACAGTCAACGATGGATTCATATCTGAAATTATACTTCCGAAGGAATCGTAGTCAATCTTTTTTACGATCATGCCGGAAGCGTCAATAACGGCCTTCAAAGAACCGATCTGGTCATACGCCAGATAATAGGTGCTGCCATTATAACTCATGGATACCGGCATCCGGGCATCGGCATAGGTGAAACGCATGATCAGGTTATTTGAAGAATCATAAACGGCCAGGAGGGTTATAGCATCTTTCCAAAGATATTTCTCTGTAATTATTCCATTTACCCTTTTGGCTATTCTGCGCCCCATTGGATCATGGTCATAAGTGACAACTGATCCATTTGATAACGTGACAGATAACAATTCTCCTCTGGCCGAATATTGATAAGTTGAGGTATTTGATCCAGAGGTTTTGCTGGTCAAGAACCCATCGACATCGAACTGGTAGATATCGGTCCCAGCGGTAATCACATGATCCTCAGTCGAAACAGTATAGAACCGGTTGACACCGCGCAAGATATTGATCTCGGTCAGGCGGTTGCCATTGGCATCATAGGTGTAAGTTTCTACCACCAAGTTATCTTTCTTAACCTCCGTTAATCGACCATTGAGATCATAGGCATAGTTATAAGTATCAGTTGCCCCTTCCACAATTTCAACTTTTTGGGTGATCCGCCCAGACAGATCACGGGTCAATGCATAGCTGTATTTGTTGTTCCCGCCGATAGAATAACCATTCCCATCCAACTCCCCATATCCGCTGAAGGTGCGGGTATTAATAAAGGTTCCATCGGAAACCGATGCCGGAAAGCCATTCTGAGTATTCCTAGTTATAGTGAATGACCCTGCACTGGTCATGAGACCGTCATTGTCATAACTGAAAGATTGGGATGTCCCGGCATAGTTCAAGGAAGTTAACCGGAAATCGTTATTATACCCATACCCGATGACCTGATTCAGTAAACCGGTACGGGAGTCGGAGGTCATTAGAGAGCCATCATAGCCATAGGTGACTTTTTCCGTTCCTCGGCTCACCTCCCCAAGAATTGATGAGCAGTTATAATTATAACTCGTAGCGCCTTCCGAAGTGGTCGTTGTTCGGAGCAGGCCGCCGTTATAGGTGTTAACGATTTGTTTCCCGGAAGGGAAGGTTATCGATTTCAGATTCCGCTCCTTGTCATAGGTATATTGATAGGTCCCGGACAAAGGCATGGTCATGGTCCTGCGAAGGTTGACTCCGGTGTAATCAAAATCATGGCTGATATTTCGGGGATTGGTCAGTACGATCGTATTGCCGTTTAAATCATAGTCATAGCTGACCATGGCATTATTCGGCAGGAGCTGGGTCTCCAGCCGGCCCATCGGATCATAGGTATATCGAAATATCTTCCCATCCGGGGTTACCATGCTTTCAATATTGCTCTGACTATCATAACTGAGGGAAGAAGTCCTGGTCCCGGTGGAGGCAGATACCAGCCGCCCCCTGTTGTCATATCCAAAGCTGATAGGGGTTAACCCGGCAAGCGTTGTATTTCGGAGCAGGAGATTCGATGGATCGTATTGTGCGGTGATCGTCCTCCCCAATGGTGATGAACTGGTCAGAGTGCCGGTGAGGGTATTATTGATCGTTGTCCAATTATTTCCGTTTCTATTTAGTGTTCGGGTGATCCAATCGAGTATGGTATCCCCATTAGTGTCCTGATAGCTCCTCATATCTGTGGTGGTCTGGGTAAGCCCGGCGGGGGAACTTTGGGTGAGTTCTTTGATGTATTTGTATTTATAGGAGGGATCGAGATCATACTTCCAGGTCCGGTTCATACCACAAGAGGGCTGTTGGGTTTCGGTCAGGCCGTCCGATGAACGAGTGAAGGTACTGACGGAGTCTGCAGGGTCGGTTTTAATAGACCTGTAGGCCCCGGTGGAGTCGGTCCGGTCCTGGTAGGTGGTGACGTTACCCTCGCCGTTCGGCATGGTGACGGTGGCCGGTCTCTCTACTCTACCCGAAGCAACCCAAAATGGCCTTTTGAGGGCGGAAGCGAATAATTCTGAGGACCCCGGTACGGTAATTCTGCACGCCGGGGTCTGTGAGGGACAGTCGGGTAACTGGCCATAGCTCGATCCCCTTGTCCCATATATTTTTCTTTGAACAATATTTTTTCTTTTGACAGAAAGAATATAGGATGTACCCTTCTGCCTTCTCCTACAAAAAGCTACAACACTTCATATCTATATACGTTCCCTGTACCATCTCCAACAAGAAGAGCTTCTCCATCATTAATATGAATTGCTGATGGGACGACAGTCAGACATGCATTTCCGGGTAATGTTTCTTGGTAAACAAGCTTTCCTTCAGGCGAAAAAATACAAAGTGCAGACTTGTTGAGCTTTCGCCTGAATTGCAAAATTACAGCTAAATATGCTCCAATGTTTTTTTTTAGTATAGCAGGCATACCATTGACCCAGTAGATTTCATGATTATCCAAACCCAACCCTAATTTGTGATGGAAAATAACCTTTCCATTGAGGTCTAAGGTATAGATGTTGTCATGATTTATCGCCAATAAGTGTCCCGAATTTGGCCAGTTGCAGATTTTAAATTCAGATATTTTTACTTCCAAGTTCACCTCGCGAACAAATGTACCTGCATGATTATAAATTTCTAATAATTTATATTCATCTGGCTTTATCACAATTTGGGAGGGGGTATGGTTTTGAAAATCAACAATTCCAACATTCCACATTAACCTGCCTCTTTCCCAACATTTTTCTCCCTTACTGTTAAGTCTATGCAACCCTTTATTTGTAGCTAAATAAAACTCTACTTCTCCATCTTTATCAAGATCACCTGCTGTCATTTGATATACTTGCATTTTGGGAGGTTTGTAATTCCAAAGATTGTTGCCATTCCGGTCAAGAGTTTCAATATCACTAAAGCCACCCCCAGCATTATATACGATATAATTGTCACAACTTGGCGCATAAAGAGTGGGCAAAAAAACGCAACCATTCTTGAAATCTACTTTTCGTTTGAGAGTTCCTGTCAGCATATCTACTCTGTGCATTGAATAGCAATCAAATATCGCAATATCTGGGGCAGATGATGGACAGGAAGGAAATTTATCTATATTAACAATACCCTTTTTGTTCCCAGAGGAATAAAACAAACCCTTCGCAATAAAGTCTTCTCCTTCAGATATTTGATAAGAAGAAAAAGAATTCAATGGGATAGCGTGGAATACTACTAATAAAATAATAATTAAACTTATCCGCACAAGTTTGATTAGTTTCCAACTATTTTTCACGGTACACCCCACTGATTAAATAGAAGCAAGAAAATTAACAGATTCGAATAAGACTTAGTTAAAATTCTATATAGAATAATGGTATCGGACCCTGATATCCATGCTGACCAGGATAATTCCCTAATCCTTGGTGCCCCTCATAACTTAAAATACCGCCTACCCCCCCGACGAGACCAGTAAAAAGGTTTTTAAATAAATCGCAAGCGGGATTTGATGATCCCAGGCATTTTTCCCCCATACATTCACGGAATTCATTGTCACATTGTTTTCTTGATTTTTTACAGTCTCCATAACAACTGTCATGCCCTTTACAGCAAAGTGAAAAATCATTCCCACCAGGATAATCAAAAATTGATAAATCACCTATGATCCCAGGTCCGCAGGCGAGGCCGTTTGGATCAACCCAATTAACTGGGTTGCTTTGAACATAAGCAAATAAATCCATGTCTCCGCCTCTAAATTGAATTGGATCTTTGGCTATCCAACGGCCTATCTCAGGACTATAGTCCCGGTAGCCAAATCGAACCAATCCGATATCTCTATCGTGTAACCCTCCAGCAAAACCAAAAGGGATAGAAAATGATGGGTTATTGTCGTTGATAATATTACCAAAAGAGTCATAGTCAATTCTTTTTATCACATTTCCGATAAAGTCGATAACAGCTTTTAAGGATCCTATCTGATCATAAGCAAGGTAATAGGTGGAATTATCCTTCATCATAGAAACCGGCATCCTGCCATCAGCATAATTAAATCTCATCAGGAGATTATCACTGCCGTCATAAACAGCCAGTAACCTGGTCCGGCCTTGCCAGAGGTATTTTTCGGTTATGGTTCCGTCGATCTTTTTGGCTGTCCTTCTGGCCAAGGGGTCATGAAGGTACTCGATTGTCCGACCATCAGGAAGTGATGCTGATAGTAACTCGCCACGAGATGAATATTGATAAGAAGTGGTTGCTGTACCCTGGGTCTTTGAAGTAAGGAATCCATCCAGATTGTATTGATAAGAGACATTTCCTGCAGTAAGCAGGTGATCCTCTGCAGAATAGGCAAAGCTCCTACCCGTTATTCCCCGCAAGGCATTGATTTCATAGATTCTGGTGCCGTTTAAACTATATCGATACTCCTCAACGACAGAGCCATTCCTGGCGGCAGTTAATATACGCCCCATGGGGTCGTAGTTGTAAGTGAAATTGGTAGTTGTGCCATCGACCGTTTCCGTCCGGCTGGAGATCCTCCCTGTTTCGGTGCGAGCCAGTGACCATGAAAGAGGAGTCTGGGTCCCGATGTTATAAACCTCTCCATCTTCCTCCTCATAGCCGTTAAAAATACGGGTCAGATTCAATGCCCCATCATTGACCGATGTTGGCAGTCCATTGGTTGCATTCCGCCCGATGATGAATGATCCCGCCCCGGTTAATAAGCCATCGTTGTCATAGGTATAATTCATCGTTTGGCCGGAGTAGGTTAGGGATGCGATATTGAAATCATTGTTATAAGTGTACCCAAGAACCTGGTTTAGGGAGCCACTCAAGGTCTCAGAGGTGATCAGGCTGCCGTCATAGGTGTAAGTGATCCCTTCTGTGCCTTTAGTGATGTTCCCAATCTTTAAACTACAGAGATAATTATAAGCGATATTTCCTTCCGGGGTCTCTGTTCGGATGAGATGGCCTTGACTATAGATATTATTGATCAGAATTCCTGAAGGAAAAGTCACCCTGATCAGGTTTCTCTCTTTATCGTACAGGTAGCCATAATTGCCACTCAGCGGGGTCTGATAAGAACTGTTCAGATTGACGGTGTTGTACCCGAAACCATGATTGATTAATGATGGATTGGTAAGCACGGTCATGTTGCCATTTAGGTCGTAGGTAAAGTTCAACGAATATCCGTTTGGTCCATCCAGACCGATCACCCGGCCCATTGTATCATAACTGTAAGTGGTTGTGTTGTTTTCCGGATCGGTTATCGAAGCCAGGAACCCCTGCGGGTTATAGCCGTAGATGCTTACCCTTGCATTCCTGTTGATAGAGGTTAATCTCCCTTTGGTGTCATAAGTATAGTCTGTGTCATAAAGACCAGGAATTGTCCGGCTGGTGGTCAAGAGATTCGATGGATCGTATTGTGCGATGATCGTCCTCCCCATTGGTGATGAACTGGTCAGAGTGCCGGTGAGGGTATTATTGATCGTTGTCCAATTATTTCCGTTTCTATTTAGTGTTCGGGTGATCCAATCGAGTATGGTATCCCCATTAGTGTCCTGATAGCTCCTCATATCTGTGGTGGTCTGGGTAAGCCCGGCGGGGGAACTTTGGGTGAGTTCTTTGATGTATTTGTATTTATAGGAGGGATCGAGATCATACTTCCAGGTCCGGTTCATACCACAAGAGGGCTGTTGGGTTTCGGTCAGGCCGTCCGATGAACGAGTGAAGGTACTGACGGAGCCTGCGGGATCGGTTTTAATAGACCTGTAGGCCCCGGTGGAGTCGGTCTGGTCCTGGTAAGTGGTGGTATTGCCTTCGGCGGTCTGAAGGGTGACGGTTATATTGCCGGAGGTATCAATACTCCGATTAAAATTCCAACTCCCTCCTTCCGGATCCGAGACATTAGAGATCATCCCATGGGCATCGTATTGATGGCTAAAATGGTTTCCCTTGGGGTCGTACGTGTCGGTCAAAAGTCCTTCTGAATTATAGGCAAAGGAATAGGCAGAATTATCCGGGAAGGTGACGGCAGTGAGGTGGTTGTTGCCGTCTACGGTCAAGCGGGTAATGATTCCATCCGGCGAAGTGATCGACAGGGGTGTGCCGCTCCCATCCCTCTGGAAGGTCGTCTGGTTGCCAAATTGGTCGGTGATAGAAATCAGTTTGTTTGAGGAATCATAGCCGAAGGTAAGCAGGGTCTTGCCTGTGGCCAAATCGATAGTAGATTTATGGAGACCCGTGCTATCCATGACATACCCCTGGCCGGTTTCCTCGGAGAAGGTTATATCACTGGTAATCGATGTGGGGTCGTATCCTTCCGGAAGGGCAACTTTCCTGATCCCAAAACCGTATAAGACAGCTATGTAAAGATTCCCCGAATAATCCACTGCCACATCAAGAGGGGATCCAAGACCCGCTTGAGTGGCCGGCCCCCCGTCCCCACTTGTCCAATCTTGCCCATTCCCGGCTATGGTAGTAATAATTCCGTTTGAATCAACCTTCCGGACGCGATAATTACTCCCATCTGCAATATAAACGTTTCCTTCCTTATCCGTAGATACGCCAACCGGGTAAAAAAGAGTTGCCTGGACTGCCGGGCCTCCATCGCCGCTATAGCTCGCCTGTCCATTTCCCGCCAGGGTGGTAATAATCCCCGTTACGGCTACCTTCCTTATCCGGTGATGATCATTATCGTTTAAATATATATTCCCGGAATGATCAACGGCTACACTGTGCAGCAAACCTATGCTGGCTTCTGTGGCCGGCCCTTGATCTCCACTATAATCCCTTTGCCCATTCCCGGCTATGGTTGATATAATCCCGTTGGGGTCCACCTTTCTGACCCGGTAATTTTCACTATCCGCTATATATACATTCCCGGCATTGTCTATTACCAGCCCACTTGGATGGTTGAGGCTTGCCTGGGTGGCTGGCCCACTATCGCCGCCATAGCCCGACTGTCCATTTCCCGCAAATGTTGTAATATTTCCACTTTGATCCACTTTCACGATCTGGTTAGAGCCTATTACTACATAGAGATTCCCTGTGCTGTCTTCTGCCATATCCGACGGGGCGTAGAGGTTTATTATTTTGATAATATTCCCAATCCTATCCAGTTTCAATATCCGATGATTGCATCGGTCAGACATATAGCTATTTCCGGCGCTATCCACCAACACCCGCTCCATACACGAAAACATCATTCCATCCCCGGAAATTGAACTTATGATCGCTACCTTTTTCTGAATAGTGGTCCCGTTTCCTTTGTGAAGGACAGTTGGATCCACAGGATTCATAAAATGATGAGAAGAAAGGGTCCATCCTTCTGCCAGAACACCCGTTCCACCCCGAGGGATGGTTATCGTTTGATAGTTCCAGGATATGACTTCCTGGCGAGATCGTATTCCTATCACAAAGCCTCCGGCCTGCCCAAAGGATTGCCTGAAAGCACTTTGTGCAGCAAAATAAACTCCCCGATAAATAAACCCTATGCCTATATTGGCGATAATCGAGCCAGATACTTGCCTCCCAAGGTAATCCAGACCATCCCAAACATATTCAACTTGCTGGTTCGGGCCTGGAGGCAGTATGGTCTCGAAGGTGCGGCCGGCCACTTCCATTTTAACGACGATATTTTTTAGACTGGCTGGTACAGTGGGCCCACTGACCGGAATAGTAATTACTGACTTATATCCTCTGGTTCTATTACTGGCATAATGAAGGGTCATGTCCGTACCAGGGATAGAAATATCCTCATGGAAGATACGGTTTCTGTTTTCCACATAGGAGTTGATGCATGATTTATCATCGTTAGGACATGGCGTATCGGTAATCGGCTTGTTCGGGTTATTGGGCGGTATCGCATCCATGGGAAAACCAAAAGGCCAGTTATAGTCCCAAGAGGTAAAATGGTCATGCTCCACCCTCCAATAGATAGTTCCCGGTCTATATTGGTTCGGATCGGTCAGGCCCGGTGCGGCAAATTGGTTCTGCCCATCTGTATAGGCATCAACAACGCCGTCTCCGTTGGTATCCAGGAGTTGGACCACAACGCCGTTATTGGAAGGCACCCAGACGGCCCGGTCGCGGTCGTAGTAGCCGACCGGCACTATTTCCCCCACATTGAAACCCAGGAAGTTGTCCACATAGACCACCACCGGTTTCTCGAACCGCACACTCTTGGCTCCGTCCACAGAAAGCTCGGCGCAATAGGTAAAGGCTGAGGTGGGCGGGAGCTTGGCTGGCATGGATTCCGGAGTGGGATATTCGGTGGCCCGGACGGTGATATTGGTTACAGCCTGCTCATTCCCCTGGACATCCTTGACCCAGGCCCGGTTGTCCCCGGTCAGGACCATGGTCAGCGACCGGCTGCCGAAAGAATCGGTAGTAGGGGTGCTTTTGTGGGTCAAAATGGTGGCGGCGTTGCCGTCAAAGGTCATAGCCGTTGTCGCGGTATCCTCCGGGATCAGGACGATGGTCTCCACATTGGCGATGGTATTCCAACCCACCTGGACCTGACGGTGGGCCGGGATGAAACCGGTTTTCTGATAGGCTACCGTGATGGTTCCCCCTCCGTCCAGGGGGATGGAAAAGCGGCCTGTGGCATCGGTTTGGGCCGTTCCATATTCCGATTGGCCGTGGATGCCTACGGCCACTCCGGCTAAAGGATTCCCCGATCCATCTTTGACCAACCCGGTAATCAAGGAAAAGCGTTTCGGGTCATAGCTTGGGATGGTGGCATCCGGGGGGATGAGGTCTTCATAGGTTTTGCCGTAGGAGCCGTCGGGAAGGGGGGTGGCGTTTGAAGCCGGGGTAACGGTAAAATTCAGGGTCCCGGAGCTTCCGCCTCCGGGTCCGGGGTTTTGGACCACAACCGGAAAAGAACCGGCGATCTGGATGGCCGTGCCGGGGATAGAAGCATCGATCCGGCTATTATCCACCAGGGTGCCGGAGACCGGGGTGTTATTGAACAGGACCGATGAGCTGCTGATAAAGTTGCTCCCGGTCAGGGTCAGGGTGAAGCCCGGGCTGCCGGCCTTTATGGTGTTCGGGCCCATGGAGGATAAGACCGGTATTGGGTTTACCGCTGTAACCGTAAAGCTCATCGGGTTGGAGGCCCCGCCTCCAGGGCCTGGGTTGAAGGCCTTCAACTCCAGGTCTCCGGAAGAGGCCAGGTCTGCCGGGCCAAGGGGCAGCTCAAGCTCGCTCCCGCTGACATAGTTGATGATCCGGGCCTGCCCGTTGATCAAAATGGTGGTCTCCGGGAAAAATCCGCTGCCGTAGAGCTTCACAGGCATTCCTGGTCCTCCGGCCTGGGCCGAGGCCGGGTCCAGGGCGGTCAGGGTCGGAATGGGGTTTTCCACCTGAAAGGTCCTGGTATTGGACGGACCGCCATCCGGGGCGGGGTTGTTAACGGTTACCTGATAGGACCCGGCCTGGGTAAAGAAGCCGGCAGGAAGGGTTGCGGTCAGGTTATGATTGTCGACGAAGATAACGGGGTAGGTGGTCGGAGATGGCTGAAGGGTTACCGTAGAGCTTTTAATAAACCCCGAGCCCTGGATACTTACTTGGGTCCCCTGGCTGCCCCGGAGGACCGTAACCGGGCTGATAGATTGAATATCCGGCACCGGATTAGGCAATTGAATAAGGGTCAGGCGGTCCGTATACCTATCCACCACACCGGCTATATTGGTGAAAGGGTTGACGGCCACGCCTCTGGTTTGCCGGTTTAAAGGATATTTTTGGAGGGTGGTATGGGTATCTAAGTCTATCAACTGGAGGCTATGGGATTTATTACAGACCACCAGTGCCCGGTTATCCAAAGGATTGATCGCTACATCCAGGGGGTTTTTATCGACCGGAATACGCAGGCTTTGCCAGTTGGTCAAATCGATGGTGGTGATATAATTTTCCCGGCCATTGGCCACGGCTGCCAGGTGGGTCTCGGGATTAATGCTGATACTCCGGGGATGGCGCCCGACAGGGACCCAGCCGGTGACCCGGAGGCTGTTAAGATCAATAACCGCGACATTATGGGTTTCTTCATTGACCACCAGGGCCAGTTTAAGCCCCGGGTCAACGGCGATATCCCTTGGCCCCCTTCCAACACGGAGGGTTTTAATGACCCTGAAGGTCTCCAGGTTAATAACAGAGACCGTGTCGGACCCATAATTGGCGGTCAGGCCCAGATGAGGACCGCCGGCGGCCTCATAGACAGCCACATTACAGGGAGATTTTCCAACAGGGATCTCAGCCAGGCCATGATAGGTGGAAAGATCGATCACAGACAGTCGATGGTGGGCCTTAAAACTCACCAGGGCCAGATTCTTCCCGCAATCGATGGCCAATCCAAAGGGTTTCTTTTTTACCTGGAGGGTGGTCGTTATCTGCCCGGTATTGAGGTCGACAACGGATAGTTCATTGGGCCTGGTACTTGTGACCAGCGCCTGATCGGTATAGGGGTTAATGGCCAGATTGCGAGGTTCCCCTTCCAATGGGATGCTGGAAAGGTCCTCAGGGGGTGGTGTTGTGGAATAGACATAATTTTTGATGATGAAGAAGCCCGAAAAAAATAAAACAACCACCAGGAGCCATTTGAATGATTTCATAAAGTCCCCCCATATCAGTATGTTCCGCCATCAGGCGCACTGCCCGAATGTTTTCCTGCCTCAATGGGAGATCAGCATAAACAAATTTTTATCCAAAAAACAATTGTAAGAATTTACAGTGTAAAAAAATTACGTTGATTTGTAGGAAATACATGTAGGAAATAATGGGGAAGTAAGAGGACTGATCTTTTCTAATCCCAAATAGGCACTCGAAAAGAAGGTCGATAGTCCGCCCTGAATCAAAAAAACGGCCATTTTCAAGAAAGAAAATGGCCGTCTGATAAAAAAATACTATTTCAAAACCGGTTAAAACCGGATCCGGGTCGCCCTTGGCTTGCCCGGAATGACGATTCTGGCTTAGATCTCCAGCCAAGAATCGGAATACAGGGTATGCCCTAAGATAACCTTGGCGGTTTTGACATAATCCACCATCTCTTTGGGCAGGCCGCCCAAATCAATGGCCTCCCCGTCCATGACCTTATGGACGATCTCGACGATGTCGGGCCGTTCGCCTCGGGCGATTTGCAGAATCTTCTCATCAAAGCCATCGACGATACAGGAATACATACCGTTCCGCTCCAGCATGATCATATAGGTTTGATTGAGAATGGGCCGCAGATGATCCGGGGGCCCGTTGGAGACGTTGGACAAGCCGCAGGTGGACTTGGCCCCGGGGGCGATATCCTGGAGCATGCTCATGAAGGTCAAGGTGCTCATCAGTTGCTGCTGCTGGATGTTGACCGGGGTAATGATCGGATCCACAAAGATGTCCTCATTGGGGATACCGGCCTCGTTGGCCGCATACAAGAGCTCGACGGCCAGGGCCGCTCGCTCGTTTTCATCCCTGGGCAGACCGTCCGGTCCCCAGAGGAGGGCGATCATCATGGCGTCGTATTGCTTACAGATGGGGATCATGGCCGTGTACCGTTCCGCACGGGCCATGATGGAGTTGATGATGGCCTTTCCCTTATGCACCTTCAGCCCGGCCTCGATGGCCCCGATGTTGGAGGTGTCCAGGGCCAGGGGAATATCGGTGACTTCCTGAACGGTCTGGATCACCCAGGGCATCAGCTCTTCACCGTTTTTTCTGGCCGGTCCCAGGTTGATATCGATAAAATCCACCTTGGCCAGAGCCAGCCTTTCGGCCATCTCCCGGATCGGTTTGGGATCTTTTTCCTTAAAGGCCCGGCCGATCCCTTTGTTGATTACATTGAGATTTTCTCCAATGGTAAACATAGTATTCTCCTTTTAAAAAATAGTGACGAGTGACGAGTGACGAGTGACGAGAAAAATCTTTCTTTCCCCGGTACCGGTTTCTCGTTACTACTTCAGTTCCCGAAGGAACTTGGGGATATGGGCCGCTTCCCGGGGACCGACCTTAATGGTCCAGCCCGGCAGTTCCTCTTCCAGGTCTCCGGCAATAGCCGCCGAATACCCTGGGATAATCAGGTTGCGGTGCTTGACTTTGTCGGCGATCCCGCTTTTTTTAATAAAGATCCCGACAGCATCCCCGACGAATTTGCCGGCCGCCCAGGCGGTCATGACCGACAAGCCCTCGGTATCCATAATACAAAGCCAACTGGGCACCCGGCTGCTTTCGATTTCTCCGGAAACGATAAAATAGGTCAGGGAGAAGTTGGAGGTTACCAGGACCGGTGAATTTTCGTCCGGTCCGTTGATTTCATAGATCCCCTGGGTCACGGTCATGGGGCGCTGCGGATCGGTAAAAATATTCAACCGTTCCAACAGGAGGGGGAAAATGGTCTGCCCTTCAAAGTCGGAAAAGACGGCCAACCCGCCGTATTTAGCGACCATGACGGCCCCCATCAGGGTCTCCGTTTCCAGGTC
>CAZVHO010000065.1:0-28418 GCA_964627515.1 uncultured Thermodesulfobacteriota bacterium
CAAGAAGGGTGACCTGGCGGGCGGGTACATTGGTGTAGATGGCATATTCGGCGGGAATACAGGTCCCGTAATAGACTTCATTCACCTCTTGGGGATCGATGCCGGTCCTCCTGATGATCTCTTTCAGCACCATTACGCCGAGGTCCAGGCTGAGGGTTGACCTGAGTACGCCGTCAAACTTACCGAAGGACCTCCGTACTGCTTCCACTATTACTACATCATCACTTTTCATTGATTCCTCCATCTATCGGTAGGCCTATCACTGCGATCCAAGGGCAAAACCCGTTGGAAATCTGTCCGTGCCCCGTTGGTGATCGCCATCTTTGTTATACGCAGGGCCACAGGATCCATGCTGCAGAGCTTCTCGGAACCGAATTTCCTCCTCTGCACTAATCTGCAAACAATTCTTCTTTCATCTCCACGGTCAATCCGTCCCCGTTCAGGAGGCGTATGAGCAAGCCTTCGATCTTGGGAAGCTCATAGCCGAAGAAGTACCTGAAGGTAAAGAATTTACCTTCATAGAAGGCCTTCTCATTATCCGCAACATCGGCATCCAGCGCCTTTGCTATCGGCACGGCCTGGAGGATCCACTGCCAGGCGATGGCGATGATGCCGAAGAGCTCGAGGTACAGATTGGCATCGGCAAGAAAATATTCCCGTCCTTGCTCCCCGGCACGGGCAAGTAGATGGGCCGTGATCGATTGGAGTTTTTCCAAGGCCTCTACGAGCTTGCCGGCATAGACTTCGAGGCGGGGAACCTTCTGCGCCTCGGCAATTGCTGCCCGGACCTCTGACAGAAACAGCTCCAGGGCCTTACCTTTCTGCATCGTAACTTTTCGACCGAGAAGGTCGATACCGTGGATGCCCGTAGTTCCTTCGTGAATAGGATGGATTCTGGCATCCCTGTAATACTGCTCGGCAGGATATTCGTCGCAGAAACCGGAGCCGCCGAAGCACTGAAGTCCTGCACTGGTGGAGAGAATGCCCATTTCCGAGGGATAGCTTTTTGCCACCGGCGTAAGCAGATCAAGGAGGAATATGTATTTCTCTTTTTCCGCTCCATCGGTAACGGCCTGGAAGTCTACGTACTGGCTGCACTGGAGGAGCAGCGAGAGGGAACCTTCGGCCACGGCCCGTTGGAAGAGAAGCATGCGTTTCACATCGGCATGTTCAATGATGGGTACCTGGGGCTTGGTGGGGTCCTTTTCAGTCACCTTTCTTCCCTGGGTTCGCTCACGGGAATAATCAAGGGAAGCGTAATAGGCGGCGGTTGCCCCGGCGGCAGCACCGATGCCGACGCCAATACGCTCTTCATTCATCATCTGGAACATATAACTGAGGCCTTTGTGTGGCTCGCCGATAAGGTATCCCCGGCAGTCTTCGTTCTCGCCGAAACTGAGCTGGGTAAGCGGGCATCCCCGGTATCCGAGCTTATGGAAGATGCCGGACGGTGAGACATCATTGGGCACGAGCGTGCCGTTCTCGACCCGTTTCCGGGGAACCAGGAAGAGAGAAATACCCTTGACACCGGGAGGGGCACCCTTGATCTTGGCGAGGAGCATATGAACAACGTTATCAACGGCATCGTGATCTCCGGCGGAGATGAATATCTTCTGGCCGGAGATCTTATAGGACCCGTCGGCGGCGGGCTCTGCACTGACGATGATATCGGCAAGGGAGCTTCCCGCATGGGGCTCGGTCATAGCCATGGTGCCCTGCCATTCGCCTCCGAGTATCTTGGGGAGGTAGGTGCTCTTCATCTGCTGTGTCCCAAAGAGCTCGATCAGATGGGCTGCCCCTGTGGAGAGGAGAGCAAAGGCACTGGCCGAGTAATTGGCCGCGGCAAACATAAACAGGCAGCTATCAGAAATTAAATGGGGCATCTGCTGGCCCCCATGGTCCTCGTGCACCGTGGCGCCGATCCATCCGCCGTCTCCGTATTTCTTTAACATCGATTTCACCGAAGGATGAACCTTGATGCGGCCATCTTCAAGCTCCGGCGGATTTTTGTCGAGCTCACGAAATTTGGGCCAGAGGACGGTTTTTGACAACTTCATGGCGGCTTCGAGGATCATATCGAAGGTTTCTCTGTCGTATTCCTTATAGAAAGGGTAATCGGTGAAGGATACAATGTCGAATACCTCATACAAGAGGAATTTGATGTTTCTTTCACTTACAAATCGGTCTAACATGCCAGTTCTCCATGTTTAAAACGAAAATAGGGTTCAAGGATTCGAGGTTTCCAGGGTTCAAGGGTTTCAATACCGAGCCTTTCGCTCGACCCCTTGAAACCTTGAAACCTTGGCCCCTTGACCCCTTCAGGTAATGTTCATGCTTTGTTGTGCCCCCCCCGGGGCATGTTGAATTAGAAGGCGAATCCCTTCGGCAATTGTCTCTGTTTCGTTCCTTCCGGTACCCAGGCCATGTCTAAAATGGTATAGGTCGGATCCTGCTTCTGGAAGATGGGGACCACCCGCAGGCCGATTTCCGGCTCGCCGACCGCAAGGTAGCTCATCAGGATCGTGCATACCCCGTCAAACTCGATGTTGATGAACTTGATGGGTTTATTCAAGATGTTGAAGGCGCCCGATCGTTCGCAGACCATAAAGGTATGGATCTTCGCCGTTTTCTTGGCGAGATCGGTCATATCGATGACCGTGTTCTTGCCGAGGCAGTCCGGGCAATGAATCCTGAAGGGCTGGTAGATGGACCCCTTGGTCTCGCATTTCGGGTTGTCGCAGCGCGTCGCCATCAGCTTCCCTTTGCTTAAATTTTCAAAGAAAGGGGCCTCCCCGCCGTAGGAATGCATATGGGTCAACTGCCGCGGATTGGTGATCCCGATCAGCCGCCAGTTTTCTTCAGCGAGGCGGATGGGCTGGCCCAATTCAAGGTGGTGAAAATCCCCTTTGATCTTATACTGTCCGTTTTTAACGTGTACTAATCCTATCATGCTCATAGTCGCTTCTCCTTTACGCGTCCTTTTTAAGTAGTTTGTCCGGGTCCATCAATATCGTCGCCGTCACATGGGAACCGACGCCGGCATGGCTGATCGCCATCGCCCGTTTGGCGCCCTTGACCTGCAGGTCGGTCCAGTCCGAAGGCTTCTGACGGTTAAACTTCTTCCATCGCTTCTCGTCGCCGTGGATCTCCGCCCAGCGGTTCCAGAGGTGGCAGGCGATCTCGAAGACCTGCATGATACCGGTCGCGCCGACGGAGTGCATGCAGCCGATTAGCCCGCCGGAAAGGTTGGAGGGAAGCTTGCCCGGTTTTCCGGTTTTCGGGTTAGTGTGATAGCAGTCACCGGACTCGACGTAGTCCCGGCCGTAGCCGTAAGGACGCAGTCCGACGTCTTCATAGGTCTGGACATCGCTGATAGTGAAGGCGTCATGGAGCTCGATGACGTCGAGGTCTTCC
The DNA here is from genome assembly GCA_964627515.1 of uncultured Thermodesulfobacteriota bacterium. Taxonomy (GTDB): domain Bacteria; phylum Desulfobacterota; class RBG-13-43-22; order RBG-13-43-22; family RBG-13-43-22; genus RBG-13-43-22. The sequence goes on from CAZVHO010000065.1 coordinate 3,415, forward strand.
ATCGGATCTTTGATCCCGGTCTGATTATAGGCATAATAGGCTGCCATGCGGGCCGCGAGGAAGCCGGTAAATCCAGGATAGCGCTCGCCGCCGGGAAACTTTTCGCCCAAATCCTTGTATTGGTCCGCCGTCTCGTTGGGCAGAAGGGGGATTTCCATGTCGCGCCGGTCTGCAGGGCGGAGGGTATGGGAACCTGCGGTCACCCATATCCGAAGGGGCTTGTTGGGAGTATTCTTGGTCAGCTTCATCGCCGTCGCCTCATCGCAGATAATCGCACAGGCGGCGCCGACGCTCATGAGGCAGCAGTCGAGGGCACGAAGGGGGTAGGCGATTACCGGTGATTTCAGGACGTCTTCCACGGTGATCTTCATGGGCGCTTGGGCGTAGGGGTTCATGCGAGCGTATCCGTGATGCTTCACGGCAATCTCTGCCAGGGTCCTGCGGAACGAGTCCTCTTCCTTGCCGAAGACCTTCCAGTATTTCTGCGCCATGACAGCGTAGTATCCGGCATAGATATGGCCCAGGGGCCCTTCCCAATCCTTGTCGGCCGCACAGGAAATATAAAAGTTCCCTTCATCGGTGGGAACTTCGTCCATCCGCTCCCACCCCATCGCCAGGACACAATCGGAATATCCCGACGCAATCGCCTTGACCGCTTCCCACAGTGTCGAGCCGCCGGTGGCGCCTCCGGTCTTGACCCCGATATTGCCGAGCGGGTCAAGTCCGAGCCGGTCATGGATCACGGCTTCCCCAAGGAGCTGATCGCCGAAGTGGTCGGCAAAGTGCCCATAATAGCAAGTGTGGATGTAGCTCTTCAATTCGGCGGGGGTCATGTTAATCAGTTCTGCCGACTCGGTTAGGGCTTCGATACAAAGCTCTTCGGTTCGCTTGTCGGGGAAAGCTCTGTCGAATTTCGACTGGCCGGCAGTGACCAGGTAGACCGGCCTCATCAATTTTGGAATTGCCAATTGTTTGTCGCTGAATTTAATCATAGATCAATCACCTCTCCTTTATCGTTTCTATATCTTTCTTTAAGGCGAACTTTATTACCTTACCCGAGGCCGTTCTGGGAAGCGGCTCAAGGCGGATGATGTATTCCTTAGGCACTTTATAAGACGCCAGTTCAGCGGAGCACAAGGTTTTGACTGCCTCCGTGTCCACGGACAATCCTTTTTTGCAGACGATGACGGCGAAACCCACTTCCCCCCACCTTTGATCTTCCACGCCGATGACGGCAACCTCAGCCACCGCCGGATCTTTCAGGATGATGTTTTCGATCTCAGCCGGATAAACATTCAGCCCGCCGCTGATGTACATGTCCTTCTTGCGCCCCCTGATATAGATATAACGCTCATCGTCATATTCGGCCAGATCCCCGGTGTGCATCCATCCACCGGCGAAGACCTCCCTGGTGGCTTCAGGTTTGTTCCAGTATCCCTTCATGGTGGCGGGGCTCCGGATGACAATCTCCCCCTTCTCCCCCGGAGGGACCCGGTTCATGAATTCGTCGACAATCAGAACTTCGCAATTGGTCGTCGGCTTTCCAGCCGAGCCTATTTTCCGGATGGCATCCTCCTTTTTCAAGAAGGCGGCTATGGAAGGCCCTTCGGACAAGCCATAGCCCTGAAGCAAGTCGGTCTGCGGGACCAGCCGGTGAAAGGCCTCGATCACGGTGACCGGTACCGGTTCGGCGCCCGTGAGCACCCTTTTGAGACTTTTCAGTCCGTAGTTCGACAAGCCGGGATAGTCGATCAGTTGCTTAACGATAGTGGGTACCAAAAGCGTCAAGCTGATTTTTTCCCTTTCAATCAGTTCCAACAAGGAGCCAATCTCCAACCCACCGCTGGGCATTACCACCACGGTGCCGCCCATCCACAAGGTGGCCAGGGTGAAGTCATGGAACCCGGCGACCCAGCAGAGTCCGGGCATACAAAGACAATGTTCCCGGGGGGTGATCTCAAAATCGCCCACTTGGGAGAAAGAATTCCAGGCGATCGTCCCCTGGGTGTGCATGGCTCCCTTGGGAAAACCGGTTGTTCCGGAGGTGTATTGCAAAAGGAAGAGATCTTCCGATCCCACATTTTCAAAAACCGGAGAGGCCTTTGCTTGTTCAACGAGTTCCGGATAGAAAAGAACCGGAGGGGAGCACGTCCGCCTACCGATACAGATGATATTCCTGAGTTCCGGCGTGCCGCACCTGCTGGTATCGACCAGTCCCAGAAGATCCTCTCCCACCAAGAGCACTGAGGCCCCGGAGTCGTTGATGATGAACTCCACCTCTTTGGACCTGAGCAGAAAATTTACCGGAACCAAGACGGCCCCCAGGCTGGCCACGGCGAAGAAGATATCAAACCACTCGGTGCAATTCCGCAGAAGTACGGCCACCCGGTCGCCTTTGCCAACCCCCAGGGCCCGCAAGCCATTGGCCAGTCGGTAAGCCCGGTCTCGCAACTGCCCGTAGGTGACTCTCTCCTCATTAAAGATCAAGGCCTCTTTGTCCGGGTTCACATGGCAGCCCTGATCCAGTCTCCTCAAAAAGTACCCGAAGTCCATTTTTCTAATCCTTTCCGGCGCATTTTTTTACCTATGTGATATTCTCCCTTGAGAATAAAAAGTTTTTGAAATAACATCCGCAGATTCTCTACTGAAACAAGTCCTCTCTGCCTTCTAAGAATTGGGCAATGCATAGAGGCTTAAGTATTGGCCAACAATAAGTTTACCGAAGCTGATGAGGAGGACATCCTATCATTCAATTTATTTATTTGTGCCCAAGTTTCTGGATAGCCATGGCTACGGCTGAAGTACTCACCCCCAGATTCCTGGCTACTTCGGCCAAGGGAAACCCTAACTCCCGATTCAAATAATAACCAATCTTCTCCCGTATCTCGGATACTATCCGCATGGCCGCTATTTCTCAGTTCCTTTTCCTCGATCTCGCCCTCTTTACACATCCTTTTGATTCCCTTGGATACCAACCCTGGCTTATTTAGCTTAGGCAACTGTCTCTTGACATTTCCCATTATCTGTTTGATTTTATGTTTTAGGGCGTTATCCTTTTCTATCTCTTTGTTGAATCGAGTAGGGGCCTGACTTTTAGCGCTATGGTGCAATCCCCAAACGTTTTTTTTCTTGGTTAGTTAATCCACAATCCCGTCTTTCTTGCCGTATCACCGCGAGTAATTCTAATAGTCAGGCGGGTACCTCCTTTTTCAAAAACTCGTAGACTGCCTTCAGGATCGCCTCCAGTTTAAAAAGTCCACTTAGATGTTTCCGCTCCGATATTTCCCGGTTAATCTCCCGGCCTCGAAATGACAGAAATGAGATTTCGGCGCCTTTTTACGAATTCATCAATGCCATAATTACTTGTTAAATTCCGAATATCTTTCTAGCCTCGTCCGGGGTGGCTGGTTGGCAACCGAGGGCCTCGATAATCCGGACGGCATTTTCAACCAGTTCAAAGTTGCCTTTGGCTAACTCTCCGTCGGGCATACGGATATTGTCCTCCAGGCCGACCCGGATGTGTCCCCCGCACAGGATGGACTGGGTAATGGCTGGCCATTCTTCCGGGCCTACACCGCAGGTTGAAAAATTGGACCCCGGAGGTAGGGTGCCAACCATGGCCACAAAAGTACCGGGCCGGAACGAGGCTCCGCCGCAGACGCCCCAGACGAAATTGAAATTTACCGGTTCGGTGAAAAATCCGCTGGGGGAGAGGAAATAATAGTTATCGATGCCGGCCGTGGAATAGACCTCCAGTTCCGGTTTGGTCCCGGTTTCCTTCATGGTCCTTGCCAAATTGGAGATGGTAAAAAAGGTATTATCAAAGGTGTAATCCACGATAACTTCGCCGGTCTTCCGGTTCACGGTGGCAAAATTCATGGTCCCCATATTGAGAGAAGCCATTTCAGGGCGAACCGCCTCGATCTGGGCTACCCTTTGCTCCGGCGTCGCCCCCATTCCCAGGGCCGAGGTCATGTTGACAATCAGCTCCGGGGTCCTATCCTTAATGGCATCATGACTTTCCATGATGCGCTCGATACGGGTGGTGTTGGACCCGTCATCCTCAACGCCGTGGACGTGTACCATGGCCGCACCGGCCTTATAAGCCAGATGGGCCGATTCGGCCAATTCTTTCGGAGTATAGGGTGTATTGGGGTTCTGATTTTTACGGGTGGCCGAGCCGACCAAAGCACAGGTTACGATGACTTTCCCTCCCATTGGTTTCTCCTCCTGCCTTGAAAAAGGCATTTCTTGTTAGATTTGTCCTTTATAAATAAGAACCTGATATTACTTACTAAAATTCTATCAAGTTCTTATATTTATCGGTAAAAAAGGGAAAAAGTTAATAGAAACCAAATCCAAGTACATGTTAAAACCATTTATTCTTCACAATTTTTTTTCCTTTGCATCTCTCCAACTATTAATCCATTAAAAGCAGGACCTTGGCAGCCGGGACTTTGAATGTCGGACTTCTAAAGGAACAATGCTTATACCAATAGTAGGGAGGGATACGGCAAAAAGGGAATGCCTTCCTGTCCATCTTCAACGTTTCCGGTTCGATTGAAGATAAAAAGATAAGAGAACCTGATCTTCTCCTTCCTGATTTATTTTTGAGGCCCCGTTTGTTTGTACCGCGCCAATTCCAGTTTGCCGATCTGATTGCGGTGAACCTCATCCGGACCGTCTGCCAGCCGCAGCATACGGGCATTGGCGTAGGCCAGGGCCAGCCCGAAGTCGTCGACCACCCCGCCGCCGCCATGGACCTGGATGGCCCAGTCAATGACCCGGCAGGCCATATTCGGGGCTGCCACCTTGATCATGGCGATTTCCTTTCGGGCCACCTTATTGCCGACCGTGTCCATTAGGTAGGCGGCCCTGAGCACCAGAAGCCGGGCTTGATCGATAAGAATACGGGACTCGGCTATCCGCTCCAAGGTCACCGTCTGCTCGGCAATTGGCTTGCCGAAGGCCACTCGCGACAGAGCCCTCCTGCACATCTTTTCCAGTGCCCGCTCGGCCAATCCGATCAAACGCATGCAGTGGTGAATGCGCCCCGGTCCCAACCGGCCCTGGGCGATCTCAAAACCGCGCCCTTCGCCTAGCAGGATATTGTCAACCGGCACATGCACATTCTCAAAGAGTACTTCCCCGGTTAGGTCCGGTGTCCCCATATAACCGAAAACCGGTAACGGCCGCAGCACCTTCACACCAGCCGTATCGCGAGGCACAATAATCATGGATTGCTGCTTATGCCTGTTTGGGCTGTTTGGATCGGTCTTGCCCATAAAAATAAAGACCTTGCACCGCGGATCTGGCGCCCCCGAGGAGAACCATTTGAGTCCGTTGAGGACATATTCATCCCCATCGCGAACAATAGAGGCCTGGATGTTAGTGGCATCCGATGAAGCAACTTTCGGTTCGGTCATGGCGAAACAGGAGCGGACCTTGCCTTCCAGAAGCGGTTCCAACCATTGTTTCTTTTGCTCCGGTGTGCCGTAGCGTACCAGCACTTCCATATTACCGGTGTCCGGGGCGGAGCAGTTGAAAACCTCCGGAGACCACATCGCCCGACCCATTATCTCGCACAAAGGAGCGTATTCCACATTGGTAAGCCCGGCGCCGTATTCGGGCTCCGGTAGAAAAAGATTCCATAACTCCTGAGACCTAGCCACAGGCTTTAATTCCTCGACTATGGATGGCCAGAAATGACCTTCAGCCACCTCCCGGTAGTAACGCGCCTCATTAGGATAGATATAAGCATCCATGAATGCCTTCAAACGGACCATCAATTCCTTAGTCTTGATCGAATATTCGAATTCCATTTTGTCCTCCCAGTGGTGTAATCATTAAACATGAAAATAAAGATTTTGAGATTTTAGAACGGTGGACGATCCCGGTCTCCCTTTACTATAACTCCTTTTCGATCAACTCCACCGCCATATGGGCCAGATCGGCGGGTATATCACCCAATTGCAGGGCTTCTTGTCTGTGGGAGGCGGTTCCGATAAATCCGCGCTCCTTTACACCTTGGACAATAGCCGCCAACCGAAAAAAGGAGAAGGCCAAATAAAAAGCCCAGTGGTCCATACTCCCTATGCTGCGAATCCGATCATACTGTTCTACAATCTGCCGTTCCTCCGGCAGGCCGAGGATTTTACGGTTTTTCCTTGCCAGCCCCCGGATAGGAAAGGTATCCGGAAGCCGCAATCCCATGCAAAAATAGGCCAGGTCGGCCAACGGGTGTCCGAGAGTGGATAACTCCCAGTCTATCACCGCCATTATGCGAGGCACTGTGGGGTGAAAAATGATATTAGAGAAATGGTAATCGCCATGGACCAGTGTCGCTTGGCCGTCGTCAGCCGGGGTATTGGCCGATAGCCAAGCCATCAGTTCCTCCATAGCAGGGATGATTTCGGTTTCGGCGGCCTTATACTGTTTGGTCATGCGCCCTATCTGACGTTCGAAGTAGTTACCAGGCCTTCCATAGTCCCCTAACCCGATATCCCCCGGATTCAGATTGTGCAGGGTACCCAGCAGGCGGATCATCTCTTCGTACAAGGGGCCGCGCTGATGGCGATCCAGTTCCAGAAGGGCTTGATTGGAGAAGATGCGTCCTTCTTCGAAACTCATTACATAGAACAGGCTGCCGATCACCTCAATATCTTGGCAGAGATGGTAGGCCCGGGGCACCGGGATTTCGGTATCCCCGAGCGACTTAATCACCCGATATTCGCGGTCCACGGCATGGGCCGATTTAAGCAACGGTCCAGGCGGCTGACGACGAATCACGTAGCGGCCACTTTGGGCCTTAAGCAAAAAAGTCGGATTGGATCGACCCGCGGCAAACTGCTTCACCTGGATGGGTCCTCTAAAACCGTCGATTTGAGCTTCCAAATATCTCGACAGTTGAATTTTATCTATGTTTGTTACAGGATCTGACATCCTACCAAGACCCCTTAATTTAATACGATGTTGAAATCCTGGTCCTTTGGGCCGGGTCAGAGATGTATGGCTTTGCCGCTTGGACTGTTTTTTAAATCGCGGTGGCGAAGCCATGAATCGGCCGTAAAGCCGGGGCCTATGGCCCCGGATAGGTCGATTCAAGCGGTTTCTTTACTTTAAATTCAGCTAATTCAATCATGACAAGAATGGCCGCAGATCCTGTACGGACTATTCCTTGAAAGACAGAAAAAATCATCGGATGGTTAGCCAGACGCATAATGGCCGGTTCATTTTTACCAAGGCCCAGTTTGGCAAAGGCCCGTTGAAGATGGTTCGCCTAATCCAAAATCTGGCCATTGGTAAATTTCTTACTTTCAAAAACCAGCACCTTCCGTTCGCCCAACAGACGAAGGGAATATTGCGCCTATTCACATAGGGTCATGTCATATTCCTTTTTGCAGCTCCGGCAGATCCCTGTACAGATCCAGGGCCTCGGGATTGGCCAGGGCATCCTTGTTCAAAACCGGTTTGCCATGGATGACGTTCCGGACCGCCAACTCCACCTTTTTCATATTGATGGTGTAGGGGATATCGGCCACCGGGATGATCCTGGCCGGCACGTGGCGGGGAGAAGTATTGTCCTTGATGGTCTTTTTAATCTTGCCAACCAGGGCCTCGTTCAACTCCACCCCGGCGGCCAGTTTGACAAACAGGATGATCCGCACGTCGTTGTCCCAATCCTGACCGATGACGATGTTGTCGGCGATCTCCGGCAGAGTCTCCACCTGGCGGTAGATGTCGGCCGTGCCGATCCGCACCCCGCCGGGGTTCAGGGTGGCATCGGAGCGGCCGCTGATGATCACCCCGCCGTTTTCAGTGACCTCGATGAAATCACCGTGGCACCAGACCCCGGGATAGGTTTTGAAATAGGCGCTCAAATATTTTTCATTGTCCGGATCGTTCCAGAAATAAAGGGGCATGGATGGGAAGGGGGCCGTGCAGACCAGTTCGCCCAATTGGTTGATCACAGGCTGACCCAGGTCATTGAAGGCCGCCACCTTCATGGCCAGACCACGGCACTGCAGCTCTCCTTCGTACACCGGCAAAATAGGACATCCCAGGGCGAAACAGCCGTTTAAATCCGTTCCGCCGGCGATGGAAGCCAGTTGAATGTCTTTTTTGACCTCCCGGTAGATATAGTGAAATCCTTCGATCGCCAGGGGGGAGCCGGTGGACAAAACAGCCCGTAAAGGACTCAAGTCATAGGTACTTCCCGGTTTAAGACCTTCCTTCTCAAGGGAGGCGATATAACGGGCGCTGGTGCCGAAGACGGTGATTTTTTCATCCTGGGCCAGTTTCCAGAGGGAGCCGGGATCGGGATAAAAGGGGGATCCGTCGAACAGGACCAGGGTGGCCCCACAGGCCAAGGAACTGGCCAGCCAGTTCCACATCATCCAGCCGCAGGTGGTGAAATAGAAGATGGTGTCTTCCCGCTTAAGATCAGTATGGAGCATCAATTCTTTGAGGTGGTGGACCAGGATACCGGCCACCCCCTGGACCATGCATTTGGGCAGGCCGGTGGTGCCCGAAGAATACATGATGTAAAGGGGATGATCGGCCGGGACCTGGACGAAATCGATTGTCAGGTCGGACCCGGTTGCCAAAAAATCCTGAAAATAGACGGCCCTGGGGATGGGGCTGATGTCCGGTTTTTCCTGGGTATAAGGGACGACCACCACCTGTTGAATGGATGGCAGTTGCTTGACGATGTCGGCGATGCGTCCGAGGGAATCAAAACTCTTGCCGTTATAGGAATAGCCGTCGGCGGTAAAGAGGACCTTGGGCTCGATCTGGCCGAAACGGTCCAGGACGCCCTTGATCCCGAAATCCGGCGAACAGGAAGACCAGACCGCCCCCAGGGAAGTGGCGGCCAGCATGGCCATGATGGTTTCCGACATGTTGGGCATGAACCCCACCACCCGGTCTCCGGATTGGACCCCCAGGGTTTTAAGGGACTTGGCCAAGGCGGCCACGGTAGAGTACAACTGGGCATAGGTGATTTTTTTCGATTCTTTGGTCTCTCCTTTAAAGATCAGGGCCGTTCGGTCATCCTGAAAGCGGAGCAGGTTTTCCGCAAAATTAAGCCTGGCCCCTTCAAACCATTTGGCCCCGGGCATCTTGGTCAGATCATCCACTACCCGGTCATAGCCCCTGGAGGCCTTGACTTCACCGAACTCCCACATGGCCGCCCAGAAATCGGGGATCTGATTGATGGACCAGTCATAGAGCTCGGGATAGTCCTTGATGGCCATCCCGTATTTGTGATTCACAAAGTGGATGAACCGGGTCATATTGGTCTTTTCGATCAGTTCCGGGGATGGTTCCCATAATGGTTTTTTCATTGGAGGTTCCCTTTCAACCGATGATTTCAAAATATCGAATGTCCTGAATATTCCCTTCCATCTCAGCCGGGTCTTTAAATACGGACTTAACCTTCATCCCAACCTTGATCTTACTTTCATCAGTTTCACTGATCAGATGGAAAAAAGGGAGGGTCCGCCGGTTGCAGCGGATAGGCAAAACGGACGACGGTATACGCCTCGACTATGCCTTCCGGGCTCAGATCTACCCAATCGGTTATCCTCTTAAAACACTTTCCGCAATTCATACGGGGAGGCACATAAACGGTCTTACATTCGCCGCAGCGGTTTCCGATAAATTTTTGCTCATCCCGCAGAAACACCAAAAAACGGCTCCCTACCTCCCCTACCGACCAATTGCAGGGGACCTTGATCTGACCCTTGAAGGTCAAGGGTTCCACATTTTCAAGCCATTCCGACATGGTTTCCTCCTCTTCTAAACCTTAAGCAGCAAGGCCTCTCCCTGAGAAAGTCCCCCGCAGATGGCCGCCACGCCCATACCCCCGCCTCGCCTCATCAGTTCGTACATCATGGTCATGGTGATCCGGGCGCCGCTGGCTCCCACCGGATGGCCGATGGCCACGGCGCCCCCGTTGACATTGGTTTTTTCCTGCAGGGCCTGCCAGTTCCCCTGATTCCCCCTAGCCAATTCCTTGAGCGAAACCAGGGTAACGGCGGCAAAGGCCTCGTTGATCTCGATCAGATCTATTTCATCGATGGTGTGACCGGTCCTGGCAAACATCTTTTCGATGGTCTGAGCCGGGACGCAGGCCATGTACTTCGGCGTCCCCGCGCCGGCCTCACAGGCCATGATCTGGGCCATGGGCTTAAGCCCCAGGGACTCGGCCTTCTGCCGGATCATGAGGACCACGGCCGAGGCCCCTGAGTTTAATCCCGGGGCATTACCGGCGGTGACGGTGGGACTGCCATATACGGTTTTTAAGGAGGCCATTTTCTCAGGGCTCAGATTTTCCCGGGGCGATTCATCGCAGTCAAGGATGATGGACTTCTTCTTCTGAGGGATTTCAATTTTCATAAGCTCTTCCCCGACTTTAAATTTCCCCTCCTGCAAGGCCCGGAAATACTTTTGGTGGCTGCCGATGGCCCATTTATCCTGCATTTCCCTGGTGACCCCATATTCAACGGCCACCTGGCCGGCATCGGTGGCCACCGGCGCAAAGCCTTTTCGGCCGTAACCGAGTTCATAGAGGACATCTTCCAGCTCCAGAGGCCCCAGGCGCACGCCCCAGCGGGCCTTGGCCGCACTGGCGATAAGTCCGGCATTGGCCATGTTTTCCGCACCGGAGGCGATGACGATCTGGGCATCACCCGATTTGATGGCCCGGTATCCCAGGCGCAGGGCCGTCATGGAGGAACAGCAGGCCCGGTCGATGGTCAGGGAAATATTATTTTCCGGGAATCCGGCCAAAAGGGTAATCTGCCTGGCCGGCACATTGGTATAGATGGCATATTCCGCGGGAATGCAGGTCCCGTAATACATCTCGTCCACCTGTCCCGGATCGAGATTGATCCGTTGAACCACTTCCTTCAGGACCAGGACACCCAGGTCCATGCTCAAGACCGTTTTCAGGACACCGTCAAAACGTCCAAAGGGCGTGCGCACCGCACTGACAATGACTACATCATTCGAATTCATACCATGTTCCTTTCATTATTAAAAAATAAGGCTTCATCCCCAGTGAACCCACCAAAATCTCTAACACCATCACTCTGGCGGAAGCCGGGATCCAGACTTCGTTTCTTTGAAAGCAGGAGACCAACCCAAGGAATAGCGATTGATATGAATATATTGATCGATCTCCAACAATAAACCCATTGGCTTGGCCCGTTCCTCTTCCGTCTCGACAGAAGTGAGATACCGGTCTTGATATAAACCCTGTCTTTTTTCTTCCTAAAAAACCCTTTCCTCCGTCTGGGAAGTGCCTCCAAAGAGGAAACAACCTGATAAAATCGGCAGGGAACATGGATCAAGGACGATGATCGCAATGTCGTCCCAACCGCCGGACAACGTTTCATTCGTTTCGAGCAATCGGTCGGGAATTTCTTCGGGGCAGGAAGTCTCAAAAAATTTTCGGATAGTCTCCTCCCTGCTCCGAAAGAGATAAGAAGGGATATTGACTATGCCGTCGGTGACCTTTACCCTGCGGAGAACCTTGAAAATTGCGATCGAACAATTTAAACCGCCGATCACCAACCTCACCGTTAACGAGGGTGGCCAGTCCGATTTTAAGGCGATGATGCCCAGAATGATGTTACTCGCGACAAGATAGATCGCATTGTAAATCTGCAGACCATCGAGGTCTTTTTCTAAAGGAGATGCAGCGGGTACCCCGCACATTCTCTCAATGCCGGTGGGTTAGTTGAAAGGCCGAGGCCCACAAACCGGGACCCAGATGCCTGGTACCCGTCGGCTGAAGTCACTATGCTCCCAGATATGCTCTTCTAATTTCTTCTCTGCTGACAAGATCCAGACTATTCCCTTCCAATACTACTTCTCCCTTTTCGAATACATATGTCCTATTGCTGAGATCTAGACCCATATGCGCCTTCTGCTCAACCAATAAAATTGGAATGCCTGCTCGGTTTATCTCTTTAAGTGTCTTTTTCAATTCTTGGCAAAGAAGCGGGCTCAACCCAAGTGTTGGTTCGTCCATTAGCAGCAACTTTGGATCTGCCATCAACGCTCGACCCGTGGCCAGCATCTGCCGTTCCCCGCCACTTAGACTATCCGCTCTCTGGTTCTTCCTGTTCTTCAAAATCGGAAATAGATTAAATACTCTCTCAAGGGTGTTTGCGACCTTCCACTCATCTCTTTGTAGATACGCCCCCATTCTTAAGTTATCCATAACTGACAGTATTGGAAAAACCTTTCCGCCTTCGGGGACCTGTATAACGCCTCTGCGCGCTATCTCTGGGGCCGAAAGATTGCCTATCCTCTCCCCTTTGAAACATATCTCGCCTTCCCGCAGGACCAGGCCGCTTATGGCGTTTAAAATTGAAGTCTTACCAGCACCGTTGGCGCCAATAATTGCCACAAATTCACCACTGGCAACCATCAAGCTGATCTCCTTTACGGCTTTCACTTTTCCGTAAAACACACTCACCTTCTTTAATTCTAACAGCACGTTTAGGATACCTCGTCATTCCCTAGATAGGCTTCTATGACATGCTTATTACAGGTCACATGTTCAGGTTTGCCATCTGCAATCTTTCGGCCGTAATCCAGCACTATGAGCCTCTGACAAAAATCTACAACTGTTTTCACGTGATGTTCTACCAGCAAGATAGTCATCCCATCATTGGCAAGCTCTTTAAGGCGTTCCATCACAAAGGCTATCTCTTCCTCACTCATTCCCGCAACCGGCTCATCCAAAAGTAGCAATTTGGGTGCCGCAGAAAACGCCATGGCAAGCCCCAAACGCCGCTGAAAACCATGAGGCAGTTCTTCGGCTCGAATGTTGCGGAACTCTGAAAGATCCCAAAATTCAAGCAGGGTTTCAGCGCTCCGCAGGATTTCATTTTCCTCCTTCCTATATACCGTCGTAAAGAAGAACGTCTGCCAGGAGTTTGTTTTGGCACGCAGGTAAGATCCTCTGATGACATTCTCCAGAGCGGTGGCTTCCCCGTATAATATGTTGGACTGAAAGGAGCGTCCTAAACCCATTGAAGAAATCCTGTCAGGTCTTAGTCCCGTAATTCTTCTTCCATTGTAGAAAACATCTCCTCCGGAAGGACGATAGAACCCGCTGATGACATTAAACAGTGTTGACTTACCCGAACCATTTGGTCCTACCAGTCCAACCAATTCACCTTCCGAGATTTCCAAGTCAATGTCTGTCAGTCCGGCCAAATTTCCGAAAAACTTAGAAACATTTTGCATTTTTAACAGTGCCACACTAAATCCCCATTTCCTTTCAAGAGGTCCCAATCAGCAAAACAACTTACAAATGGCTTCCCTTCTACCCTTTCCGCGAACAAGGCTCCAAAGTAGGCTCTATCGTATCTTGTTGTATTGTTTGCATTTAAAAACATGAAAAGTCTCTTATGATATACATCAGGTTCTATAAACCCGTGACACTCCCGCATCTATGTACGACTTTTCGCGGTCCCATTATGCCGGGTCATTACATTCCAAACAGAACGCGGCAATTCAACCAGTCCACCGTAGTAAAAGAACACTATTATGACCACGAGGATTCCAAATACCAGCGGCTTAGCGCCCATGAGTAACCCTGACAAGTAATCGCCGCTGGCAGAAAGTATCAGGGCTCCTATTATCGGTCCGGCCACTGCCGAGCCTGTGCCTCCCACAGTACACATAATCAGAATCATAAAAGATTTCTCCAACCCAAAAAGAGTAGGGCCTATAAAAAAAAGATAGTGACTGTACAAGACGCCGGCTAATCCTGTAAAAAAGCCCGCAACGGTGAACGCCATCACACGATATTTCATAAGATGGATCCCGGAATGCTCTGCCAGGGTACTGTTAGAGGCAATGCTTCGGTAAATCCTACCCAGGCGGCTGCGGTCAATTCTCCAGAATACCAAACCAGATATGCTTACGAGTAGTAGGGCCAGATAGTAGTATGGCACCTTGCTGGCAACAAAGTTAATGCTGAAATCGCCCAAACTCAGACTGGGCGCTTGCGGAATAAGACCGTAACTGCCTTTTGTTATACTTGTGAGATTCGTTGCGATCACTCGTATAATTTCTCCAAAGGCCAGGGTCACTATGGCAAAGTAGATGCCTCCCAATCTCAAAACCACGATGCCCAGCAAAAAAGCTATTAACGCAGAAGCCAGTCCCCCCAAAAGCATACTGATCCATATAGAAAAGTGCAACTCATTGGCCAGAAGCGTGGAACCATATGCTCCAATCGCCATAAATGCTGATTGACCCAGGCTGAACTGACCTGTCCTCACAATGGTATTCCATCCCATGCACGAGACAGACAGGATGAGCCCGGGGATAATAAGGGAAAAAAGGTACGGCTTTTCAAAAACCAGGGGAAAACAAAGAGAAAGGACCAATCCTGTTAGGAGAAGCACTGTTGATTTTCTGCTTTTAAAGTCCATTTTTGTTTGATTATATGCGCGCCGCTGACAGGCCAAACATGCCTTGAGGCCTGAAAAGAATGATCAGGATAACGGCAAGGAAAGAGATCAGTTCGTACCAGTGGCCGACATAGAAAGCACCAACGGATGTGATAAGCCCGAAGATCATTCCGCCCACCACGGCTCCGCGGAAACTACCCACCCCACCCAAAACGATTGATAAAAGTGCTGTGATAAGAGGTTTGGAGCCGATATAGGGATCAACGAAATACGCAGGTGCGATCATAGCTCCGGATAGACCGGCCAGGCCGCAGCCAATGCCCATGACTATCGTGAAGAGCCGCCCGCTGTGTACTCCGTATAGGCTGGCTACGGTCGGTTCCTGAGCAGCAGCTCGAATGGCGAGACCGAGCCTGGTTTTATTCACCAGCCAGTAAAGACAGAGCATGATCCCCACAGCCATGCCAATTATCACCAATTTCTCCAGGCTCAAAAAGATGGGGCCAACGTGGACAACACCTTCCATTACGCTCGGGACAGACTTAAGATCATTGCCGAAAAGAATTGTAATGCCGCCTTCGAAGACAAAAATCAATCCCAAAGAAATCACACTCGCCGGCATAAATCCCTTGTCGGCAACGGGTCGCAGAATCCATCTCTCAATTACCATGCCAACTGCGGCCACACCAACCGCGACCACCGGAAGGGCAATAAAATAATTAATACCGAGTATTACAAATATATAGTAGATACTGAAAGCGCCAAACATATAGAGCTGGCCGTGAGACCAATTCAGTATTCCCATAATACTGTACACAAGGACGAGGCCGGAGGCCATCATTACGATTGTGGAGCAAATAACCAATGCATTGATCCATATAGAAGCAGGCGGCATCTTCATCCTCCCTGGCGTGAAATCGCTTCGAGCATAAACATCTTTTGGCCTCAATTAATGCACGGAATCCAGCGTAGCTTCATCTCTAAGCCACCTTCACTCCGTGACCTTCGGAATAAAAAAAACTACCATGAAAAAGGCCAACACTGTCCTTCTTTTCCCATGTAGACATTTATCATTCTTGTTCCCTATCGCCCCGATTCTGTCTTACTCGGAGTCCGTGCATCGTCTGCGGGCGAGGTAAGGCAAATGGCAACGCCGTTCAATATTTTCAAAAAAACGAATCCTCTACTACCCAACTGCCAGTGGCAGTTGGGTAGTAGAGTTAGGGGTTTTCAATATGCTTTCAGGGTAAAGTCGGCATGGGATCTTCAGCCCCGTAGACCACCTCGTTCCCCTTTATCACACCATCGAGGCAGGCGGATGGTTTTACCACCGGAGCCCCCCAGGTTTTCTCACCTCCCATGGTCCATGTCCCTGTGAAATCCTTTACAGTGCCCCCCCGAACTTTTGCCATTACCTTGTCGGGATCCAGAGTTCCTGCTTGCTGATAGAAGTCCAATAGTACTCTTAAGTGGTTTATGCCCCAGTCGAAACCGCCCAGATACGTCATGGGCTTCTTGTATTTAGATTTAAACCGAGCCGCTATCCTTGTAGCCATGTTTTTTAAAGCCGGATCTATTTTTGACTCCTTGATTGCCCAGGGCGATGGCCAATTGAAGGACATACCTTGGGCATTCTCATAGCCAGCAACTTTTATGAATTCCTGGAGATCCGTCGCGGTTCCCGCGTTGTAAAATTTGACATTCATTCCCATCTCATGGGCTTGCTTGGAAAGGAGCGCATAATCACCGGGACCTATAAACGTATAGATGACATCTACTCCAAAATTCTTGAATTTTGCCAGGGATGTTGTGAAATCCATTTCTCCCATAGTGTGGTAGTCTTGGAGAATCTCTATCCCTCTTTTTGCAAACAATGACCCAGGCTGATTTCTCATCAATTCGGTTACCTTATCGGCCTGCAATTTCTGCCAAGTGTAGACCAAGAAACCAGCTTTTTTCACATGGGGCCACATTTTCAAGGATGCGAAGTGCCCGTTTAAAGGTGCACGGAGTTCGTCATTTACGCCGATGAAATATATGTGCTGTTTCAGGTCCAAACTTGATTGCATCTGGCCTAAGAAGAGTATTTTCGCGGGCGTTAACACAGCTGCTATGGGTGGCGTGATGGTGAAGCAGCCAACGTTCGCAACTGCGCCTTTTTGTACTAGCTCCTGGGCCGCAATAGGCCCCTTGGCGGGGTCACCGCCGTCATCCACAAAAATCATCTCTATCTTATATTTTTTATTGCCTATCTTAACGCCTCCATCTTCGTTTAAGAGGTCTGCATAGATCCGTATGCCTGGTTCGAGCGCCTTGCCATAGACTCCCCAAGGCCCGGAAAAGGGCATGATACAACCTATCTTGAGAGGTGTCAGGGACGCCGTAGCCCCAATATTCGGGAGTGCTACCAAAAACCCCAATGCCACAAACATCATAATCAGAGATGCAATTAGTCGTGTCTTCATGATACAATCTCTCCTTACTTGGGTTTTAAACATATAAACTCATATCAACGATGGCCACAGCAAATCCCAACTATCATGCATTAATTTGTGTTGTGTTTCCTCCTTTCTCCTTTTTCCTGTTTTTCCCGTTAAGGTTGAGAGCGTAAGTTCGGTAATTTCCAGTCAAGATTTGAAAACAACATAGTAAGAAAGCCAAACCATACCCGCAGCCGATTGCCGGTAAAGAAGGCGTATGCGGCACTATAGGCCATACGCACCCTGAATCTTCTTTAGAACATCCGGGCGCGCAGTGGCCAATGGAATTACGGGTTATTTTGATCCCTCATTGAAGCGAACCTTTCACAATACTACTGTAGAGGCTTTCTTAGCCATTCACGATAGAATCCTTCGATATCCGGTTCAAAATCCAATAGGATGGGATAACCTGGTGGAACTGCCTCCACTTCCAATTGGGTGAAACAGCCTGGGCAGTAGTACTCCCTCAGCACCATCCATTGAGGATCGCTTCTTCGACCCCCTAGGTAGATTTCTCCCAAGGCTTCCGGGGTTTCGCGGACACGAATGTTCACATGGTTTTTCCAGTTGGTCTTATAATCGCATAATTCGTGACCACAATCGCATTTAACGATTCTTTTCTTTCCTTTTTCTACGATAAAAAGATGCTCGGCAATCGGCAGTAGGATCTTATTCTCCCATGGAACTCTTTCCTGCAAGATTTCGATGTATTTTTCGAATCTATCCCTGTCTTTGTAGGAACTCATAATTTGATGGGTTCGCGTCCATGACAGGTTTCCATCAATCAATTGTTTTATTTCTTCTTTTGTATATGTCGGCATGACGATACCTCCTAAAAAACAAAATTTTCTGGCAGATCCCAGATCTCGATAAATTCCTTTGCCCACTCGCCTGATAACTCCATGCTATCCCTGTACATATCCATCACCACCTTAGGCAGTTTCTTATCGATGATTTTTTTACGTTCGGTTTTCGTCCATTCTTTAACCGAAATGCTGTGCTCTTGTCTTTTTAACTTAATGGATTTGCGCAAGGCTTTGGTTCGATCTATGTTGACAACGTATTTTCCTTTGCCGTCCTTCTCGGCTGACACGCCATAAACGGATTCCGCTGTTTTCAGTAATGTCTTTCCATCATTCAAATCAGCTTCCACAAGCCTTGGATCTCTTTCGATAGGATCCCCATAACCCGGCCCGCCATAATAGAAGTTTACATAGAGATCGTATTCTTTGAATGGAATCGGGAACAATCCACCTTCTTCTGTAACCGTAATATCCCCTTTTACCAGACGTTCGATATCTGAATTGTCCGGATCCAGTTCAGCTCGCGGTAGTTCCTTTTTTTGTTCTATGAGTTCTTTCATGTTGGTATTATTTGCATATATGTGATAGCCGGTAGCCCCTGGATATCCTCCGAAAATCCCGGCGTTATCGAAAACCCGGCCGGCACCCAGATTGTAGATTTCCAAGTCATTGGTGTTCCACACCATCCATAGGGAATGAAAGGCGTTCCCTCCTCTATACTTGCCTGCGCCACCAGAATCGGGAGTTATCCTTCTACCAAGATACAATAAAGGATGGGCCGTTTCCCAGACCTCGGCATCACCGCAGTCGGATTCCGGATTCCAAGGAGCATAGGCGGTATCCAGCCCATCCATAATGCCCCGCGCCCCCATTCCTGAAGCAGCGAGTTCAAAGTTGATCATGGAAAAGGGTTGTCCGTATTGACTTGTTCCTCCACACTGCATGCCGTCGGTACATCCGTATCCGGCCTTTATCTCCTCTCTGAATCCCCTGGCAAAAAAGGACCGGCTGAGGCAACGATCAAGACCCGTGAATGCCGGCATGAGGAATATCCATGAAGCGGCTGTTGAAGCCTGCAGGTTTTGTGGATTTGACCATGAACCTGGAGGATAATGCTGTTTTGTTGCATAGTAAGATCCGTCATTGACCTTACCATCATAACCAAGCATTTGGGTAACCAACACCCAAAAACCCCCCTGCATGGCTGCAATGGGGCAATTATAGGCAAAGCTCCCCCATTTGTTGGCACCTTCGAGGCTCAGCCCCAAGTTGCCCTCGGTATCTACTGAAATGGTCATGGGTGCATGCATCAAGGTATTTTTTGCCGCCGAAGAAGGGAGTGGTTTACCCTCGAAAGGAACATCCATGAATGATGCGGCTCGGTATTTCCCTGGGAAAAGACGTTCCTTTACAATCTCGTTGAAAGACCGTCTTCCTTCTTCAATTACTTCTCGGCAAAATTGTTTGTAGTAGTCAAAACCTTCCTCTTCGATTATCTTCGTCACCATTTCTCTAATAATGTGACAGCCGGCTATCCTGGTCTTCTCATCCAGAGTCCAATAAATAGTATGTCGCAGATTGCGTTCACAACGGATCTGGTAATCCCGTCTTATCTTGTCATTTTCTCCTATCTTTTCAGCACAAATATACAGTCCGTCACCATATCTGTTTGTCGGGGTTATGGGTACACTGGCAGGATCAATAGAGCCTATTTCCACTTCATGTGTAACGCCGCCGGCCCACCCAACCAATTGACCTTCCCAGAAAATAGGAACAAGCGTCTGGACATCCGCAGTATGGACATCTCCTATAGCCACATCATTATTGCAAAATAGATCTTTGTCTTTAATGCCTACTGTTGTCTCGTAATCGTTTCGTATCATAAACTTGATCGCCTCGCTCATGGTATGGACATGAACGATGATGCCCGTGGAAAGGACCAGCGAGTCACCTTCGGGTGTATAGAGAGCAAAACACAACTCACCGACTTCCCTTACCACGGGAGAAGCTGATATATGGAGCGCTTTTTCCCTCGAGCTCACCATGGTAGCCTTCAATTTTGAAAAGACTCTTTCGTATCTGAGAGGATCTTCTCCCTTTAGAAGTAGTTCGGTTGTACCGCAGTAATAGCCGGTTTCCGAAAATTCCCGTTCGCTTTTTTCAAGCATTTCCTTTATGGATAGATTATTCCATCCGATTTTCTTGATTTCTTCCATGGCATTTACCCCCTCATTAATCGAAAAATTAGGTATTCATTCAGAAATGTTGTACAATCAGGCGGAACGACATAGGTAGTGGCAGGTGCCTCGATTATTGACAAGCCCTTTATTTCATTTCCCGGTTCCAGCTGATCCATTTCATAAATGTTGGCGCTCATCCAGCCCTCGTTCTTCCAATAAACCTTTCTCGTCCCCTTAAGGGCCTGCTTTGGTGGTTTTCCGCTCTTTAAGGGGTGTTTAATCAAGGTAGGTTTTTGGGTTTCTTTTACGCCTACGTTTATGACCTCAGTGATCTGATATCCGGCTTCAGAAAAGCGGGCCGCACTTGCATATACCTTCCCATAAAGCTCTTCAAAAGAAGCGATGATGTTATCAAAATCATCTATTACTCGGATCTCGCCTGCCGGCGATTGAATTTCCAATGAATCCAGTTGCCCGGCATATTTCATCCTGATGCCTGGTCTGAAGATAATGGTTTCTTCAGAATGACCGCTTCTTTCATATTCTTGGACGATTTTTGTTTTTAACTCATCCCAAACTTTATTTAAGGATTGGGCGATTTCCATTTTTGTGTCGTTATCAGCGTTGGGCGGAACCACCAATTCCACACTATGATCGGCTCTATGTGTATAATCTCCACAAGCACAACCATAGGCTGAAAACGCCGCAGCCCAAGTAGGGACCAGAATGTCCTTAAAACTAATCCCGTTGGAATAGTTGGCGCAGTGGACCGGACCACCCCCACCGTAGCACAGCAAGGTGTAATCGGAGGGCAGGAAACCTCGACCCAGAACCATGGCATTCAACAAATCGCGCATTTTTGATTCCATCAAGTCCACAATACCGGCTGCGGCTTGATAGATATCCATGCCTAACTTATCAGATACCTTTTCTTTAAACTGTTTTTTTGCCTTTTCTACATTGAGCTTGATTGTTCCTCCCAGGAAATAGTCGGGGTTTAGCAGACCCAGAAGCACGTCACAGTCGGTTATTGAAGGCTCCTCTCCACCCATATCGTAACAAATCGGCCCTGGGCTTGATCCTGCACTCTCAGGACCAAGCTCAATCCTATTGTTCAAGGGATCAATCTTGATAATTGTCCCCGTGCCTGCTCCAATGGAATCTATGGCGATCATGGGCAAATTCAGTTTAAATCGGGCCACCTCGGGTTCACTGTTGATAGCATAGTCTCCAGCTGTAATGAGCCCCACATCAAAACTGGTCCCTCCAACATCGGAGCACAACATATTGTCAATCCCCAGCTTTTTGGCCAGATATCTTCCGCCTACTATACCGCCGATCGGACCTGAAACAACGGTTTGGTACAAATTCGTGCTTTCTACATCAATACTGCCGCCGTGGGCGGCCATAATCTGAAGCTCGAATTTAGCTCCGAGTTTTTTGGTTACCTCCTTTATTTTTAAAAGGTGTGCCCTACTTGGTTCAGCAGCATAAGCTTCTAGCAGGAGGCAGTTTAGGCGAGGAAAATCACCTCTGACCGGGTGTATATTGGAAGAAAGATAAACGGGTACTTTCTGGCCGATGCGCTCGAGTTCGCTATTTAAGATTTCTGCGGCCTGCTTTTCATGGCGAGAACTGATATAGGAAAAGAGAAAATTTACGCAAATTCCATCAACCTTTTCTTCGAGGAGCCGTTTCAGGGCTTCCTTTACCTCGTGTTCATAGAGGGGGATAACTTGTTTTCCGAACTGATCAATTCTACCCGTGATTCCGAAAATTCGATCCCTGGGGACAAGAGGTTCGTTGTGAATATGGGTCACAGCATGAAGCCTATCCGAGTAATGGTAACCTAAATAGGTTTGCAACCCCCTTTCCATAAGCAAGTAATCTTCCATCCCTCTGGTAACAAGCAGACCAACCTTATTTCCGCGTCTTTCCAGTAATCTATTAAGCATAGCAGTGCCCGCATAAATTCCAGCTACAAGATCGGGGAAGACCTGCTCCGGCACTGTGTTCCAATATGAACAGGCGTTTTTAATTGATTCGCTGAATGCCATTGACTCATCGTGGGGATTGCTAGCAGCTTTCCCGATTGTAAAGACCCCTTTCTCATCGATTATGATGGTATCCGTCATGGTACCCCCTGCATCCATAGAGAGTATCTCTGCTTTTATGTCCATAGCATCTCCTTAATTTATTGTCAGGCTTATCTTGAATTAATTGTGAGAAAGACCATCGATCATTGCGTTTCAATTCTTTTGTTGCATAGCGTCACCTCCTTGATGACAGACTAATATTGTAAGAAAGACCAGAGTAGCCAAGCCATCCGTTACCCGTGCACCGATCCTCAAGCGCCAATGAGCGGGCTCACCAGCAGCTTGATTTGCGTCGACGGTTTGCGCAGTGCTTCGAACTCGCCGGGCAGTTCGCTCAGACTGACGATGTTGGTAATCATCGGAGATGGGTCGATGTTCTTGCTGCTGAGCAAGTTGAGAACGAGACGCCAGTCCGGCTTGCCATAGCCGAGGACAAACTGCACGTTCAGTTCCTTGAAGATGCCCGACATCGGAACGAATCGGTCCTCGACCATGCAAACGCCAACCACGACGATACGCCCGCGTGGCGCCGACAGATTGATGCATTCCTGCAGCAGGCCGGATACGCCCACGCACTCAAAGATCACGTCAGGCGAGCTGCCGGCGATCTTGGCGAACGACTCAGCCACTTCTTCCTTCGAGGGGTCTATGGTCCCGGTGGCGCCAAATGCC
This sequence comes from uncultured Thermodesulfobacteriota bacterium, assembly GCA_964627515.1. Lineage (GTDB taxonomy): Bacteria > Desulfobacterota > RBG-13-43-22 > RBG-13-43-22 > RBG-13-43-22 > RBG-13-43-22. Next base: position 26,084 of record CAZVHO010000065.1, read on the forward strand.
AGCGAGGTCGTGCGCCGGAGTTCGGCGTACTCGCTGACGACCACTTGGAACGCACCGGCAAGTTTGGCGAAGGCCACCACCGCCAGGCCGATCGGGCCGCCACCAATCACCAGCACTCGGTCGCCAAGCTTGACCTTGCCCTTTTCGACCGCGTGCAATCCGACGGCCAGTGGTTCGACCGTAGCTCCCTGCTGCGAGCTGACATCCTTTGGCAGCCGCAGCGCCTGCGACGCGCTCACGTACACGTATTCGGCAAAGGCGCCCGGCACCTCAGTCGAATAGCCGGTGATGCGGTTGTTGGGGCAGAGGATTCCGAGGTCGTCCTTGCATTCCTGCAGGCCGCTGGCACGGCAGCTATCACAGGCATTGTTGGGTACGGCAGTGACGAGTTCGCCGATCTTCCATCCGGCCGCACGCGACTCGACGATCTCGCCAGCGAACTCGTGACCGAGTACTGTGCCGGCCGGGGCCACGAATGCGCCGTGTTGGGTAGCGTGTAGGTCCGACCCACAGATGCCGCAGTAGTGGACCTTCAGGATCAAGCCGCCCGGCTCAAGCTGGGGGTCGGGAACGTTCCGGATTTCCAGTGGTTGGCCGATTCCCTTGAAAATGGCTGCACGCATCATTCCCTTCTCCTCTCCAGACAGAACATTCAAGTTGAAAATCTGCAAGCCTCATTGGCGGGCCGTAGTGCCACCATCGATGGTCAACACGGTTCCGTTGCAGTACGACGACTCGTCGCTGGCCAAGTAGAGGCAACCGTGGGCCATCTCCTCAGCCGTGCCAGGGCGCTTCATTGGCGTGATTCGCTCGGCGATCTCCGGGTCGTCAAACAAGTTCAGCACCGACGCAACCATTGGGGTGGCGATGAATCCTGGCGCGATGCAATTCGCCCGAACGCCTTGAGCGGCGTAGGCCACGCACAGCGAGCGAGTCAGATTGATCATCGCGCCCTTTGCGGCCGTATAGGTGTGCGCGCTGGCCAGGCCCTGATAACCCGAGATGCTGGCGACGTTGACGATGTTGCCTTTACCCTGCTTCAGAAACTCCGGAATCACGTGGCGGCACATGTAGAAGCAGGCATCGAGGTTGATGCTCAGCACTTCGTGCCACGCGGCGGGCGTTGTGTTGATTACGTCGGCCATCGTACCCGGGCTCCTGTCGCCCCAACTGTAACCAACCCCAGCGGAGTGCACTAAGCTGTCGATGCGGCCGAAGGCTTCGATGGTGGCCTTCACCACACGCTGACACTCCGCGTCGTCGGAGAGATCGGCGGCTACGATGCGGCCCTCTCCGCCGTCGGCCTTCACCATTGCCAGCGTTTGCTCCAAATTCGAGAGCGTGCGCGATATACCGAGCACCTTGGCGCCTTCGGCTGCAAACAGTCGCATCGCTGCGCGCCCAACGCCGGTACCGGCACCCGTCACGATCACAACCTTGCCATCCATTCTTCCCATCACGTTTCCTTTGGACCCCAAGTCCTTATGAATAATGATTTTATTTAGCAGTAATATGAGCGATAATCTCTAAATAATTTATTTAAAATTACCTGTCAAGTAAATTATGAATTTTTTGATAAAATTATTGGGTCCCTGGAAATCAATTCATAATGCCTTAAATATATTATATATTTTTTTATTATAGAGTTATTATCGTCTTTCATTAGTGATAATGACTATTGACAAAGCAACTATTTTATAGTACGAATTTATATTTATTAGGTGATTATCGCTCATTATTGCTGTCCAGTTAGCAGCGGTTCAAGGTGAGATTCATTATTGCAAAATATCCATCTGGTCAAATAGCCGTTATCTTTCCCTATTATCCTTTACTGGCAGTCGAGGTCAAAGCCATCTCCGACACCGTAGGCTCTCTGCTGAAAAATACTGAAACATCCCTAATCAAAAGGGGAGGGAGGCTTCAAGGAACTTGTAGTTTACATAATCTGGTATAAAGATCAGAGGCTTGCTTAAATAATCAGGATTATGCGGCTGGCCAGAGCAAAAAATGTCTTGAACGGTATTCTACCTGCTGATATAGAGTATCGAAATTGAATAAATTCCAGTGGATAGTCTGAAAAGTGGAGTAGCAGTAAGATCTATTTCTCCGGTGGGCCTAACCGTGATCAACTCCAGACAGTTAGAATGGCGATCTGTCACGATCAACAATGAGCTGGTTAAATAGAGGGCCGAATCAGGGGCGGGAAGGAAACTTATCGCGGAAACAATACCAAGTGCAATCGGCTTACCTCCAACCAGATCCGTCTCAAGTTAGAGACAAACTTTGACCTGTTAACAAAAAAATCTTAAGTAAGAGGAATCCACTTCGTGACTTC